>NZ_JBOFRH010000462.1:0-4662 GCF_051650925.1 Plesiomonas sp. | reverse complement strand
GAATATCATTTAATAGACAGTGATGTAAATATTTCAACATAACAATAGTGATTCAAAGCACTATGTAGAAGGAGCTGTTATGTTTCCTGGAAACCATTATGTTAAGTCAATTATCTATTTACTCTGCAGCCGCTTTACCGTCAGAGTACTTATCGTTTTACTGAGTGTCTTTGTTTTGCTCACTATTTTTGACTTCATCATTGAAATGACATTTAGGAAAAACCCCAGTGTGATACTGCATTTACTCAACTACACCACCCATTATTAGGTCGATAACATAATCCGGTTATCCCCTTAAATAACAGCTCTATTCAGACAATACTCACTCCATCAACAAACAGCACATGAAAACAAGTAATTATACTGCATGTTATAGTGCTGTTATTAGATAGCCTTAATACACAATTTAAACACATTGTCTTATTAATTTGAGTATGCAATTTATATATTGCACAGAGTGAGTCAATGTGTCACATATTGGATATCACACCCCATTTAAACACGGGAAAAACTCTCTAGCGGTATTTAAATGAACATAATTACATAACACACTGGCAAATTTTTATGTTCTTTTTTCACGATTATCACCTCCTCTTTTTCGTCACTCACAGCTTATTCCGGTGAAAATACCTATCTTCCTCGCAAAAAAACGGTAAGTGTAAAGTAATTTTGTAATACAGTTATATTTTTCAATGGCATACATTATTATATTTATGGAGATATTTTTTTAAGGGATAGCATGTTCGAGTTAAAAAAAATCATTGGTGCTCTGCTGATGCCCTTACCCAGCATTATTCTGATCATGCTCGCCGGACTATTGCTATTGTGGTTCAGCCGCTGGCAGCGTAGCGGGCGGTGGATGATCACGCTAAGCTGGTGTGCTTTGTTACTGGTATCAAGTGAGCCAATTGCTGACCGCTTGCTCAAACCGCGCGAAGATCAGTTTCCGGTTTACCAGCCCAGCGGTGAAATCAGTTATGTTTTGGTGCTCGGAGGCTCTTACCTATATGACCCACTACTTCCGCCAAGCTCACAAGTTGGGCGTAATACGCTAGCCCGTATCACTGAAGGGATCCGTATTTACCGTATGCACCCGAAAGCCAAACTGGTATTTAGTGGCGCGCCTTCAGCATCAGAAGTCAGCAGTGCACGCGTAGCGGCACAGGTTGCATCAAGTCTGGGTGTTCCAAAAGAGGATATGATTTTAATTGAGACACCGCGTGATACTGAAGATGAAGCCGTTGCAATGAAAGCGTTAATCAACAACCAGCCAGCCGTTTTGGTCACTTCGGCCAGCCATATGCCACGTGCTATGCGCTTGTTTGCTGAAAACGGTATGCACCCGATTCCAGCTCCCGCAAACCAGCTCTCTTCCGAGGGAAAAGGTAACTTTTGGGAACAATACCTGCCCGCAGCAGCCTATATAGAGCGCAGCGAACGAGCATGGTATGAATTACTCGGGGAATGGTGGTTAACACTTAAATCAGCGTTATAACGCGGCCATTATCACCCGCAGTGTTTACTCTGTTGTTTGACCATACTGTTTACTCTAGCCATGGGGTAAGCAGTTTGCTGTATATCGCAAAAATGCTGTGATCAAGTTTTCCTTTTTTCAGCCCGCACGCCACCTCATCCCACACTTTGTACAACCAACGGCGTGCCGCAAACTGTTCGGCAACCGGTGCTCTTTGCAGATAGGTTGATAATACTTTTTCTGCGAAGGGTTCACAGCAAAGGTGGATCAAATCAAATTCACGCGGTGCACACTGCATCGGACCAGGATCAATAGCGGCAATCAATTGATCGGTTTTTGCATCTTTAAGCAAATTACGCAGCTTGAAATCACCGTGTACCAGTACAGATGCATCATCAAACTCGGAAAAAAACTGATCATAACGTTCCAGTGAACGGTACAGCACAATGCGCTCGGCATAATCACAAAAGGCAGGGTTTGCTTCAATGGCTGACCATAAACCCGCTAAATATTGCCGATACCAGAGCGGCCATGCCACATCACTTAATTCACCGCTCAGCCCAGATAGCCCTTGACCATCAACACGATGCCAACTCAATAAGCAATCGGCAATCTGCTCGCTCAGTGCCGCTGAACGGTTGGCATTACGACAGGGAGCGGTTACGCTGATCCCTGCCAAACGTTCCATCAGAACGACCTCTTTAAACGCCGCGCTTTGCTCTGAATGGTGTACACCATAAATAGCGGGCATGCGTACCATTGCATGGCGGGCCAATACCGAAAGCTTGCTAATCTCACTTTCAGCCATCCCCTTCATTGGGTAGGCTTTTGCAACCACAGGGAATGCGGCATTACTGCTGTCGTATAATGCAAATACCGTTGAAAATGCGCCCTTTCCGACAATCTCGGTACGCGATACTTTCTCACCCAGCAACAGACTGAGTTCCTCTGTTAGGCACTCCATGTTAATCCCTCCATGAGCCAGTCAGTCAAATACCCTTGTTCTTTATCTGACCTCATTCCACTCTGGGGATCAAACAAAAAAACCACCTCTCGGTGGTTTTTTAATCAAACTCTGTGCTAGGTTGGTTTTTCACGCTAAAATCTGACGAACTTTATCCAGATCTTCTTGTGTATCCACTCCTGCCGGAGGTGCTTGCTCTGCAACTGCAACGTGGATTTTTTCGCCATACCACAACACCCGCAACTGTTCGAGGCTCTCTATTTGCTCAAGCTGGCTTGGTGCCCAGTTAACATACTGGCGGATAAAGCCGGCCCGATAAGCATAAATGCCAATATGCCGCTGATAAAAATCACCAATCTGCGTTTGCGTGCGAGCAAAATTATCGCGATCCCACGGAATAGCGGCACGCGAAAAATAGAGTGCATAACCTTGCTGGTCAGTCAGTACTTTTACCGCATTGGGATTAAACACCTCTTCAGCGTCTTCAATGCGAACAGACAATGTAGCCATACGCGCCTGATCAGCCTGTGCCAAATTATTGGCCACCTGACGAATAATCACCGGTGGGATCAGCGGCTCATCACCCTGCACATTAACAATGATCGTATCGTCGGCAAAATTATAGTGCTCAATCACTTCGGCCAGCCGCTCAGTACCAGAGTTGTGATCGGCGCGTGTCATACAAACTTCGCCACCGGCGGCAATCACCACTGCAGCAACATCAGGATGATCGGTTGCCACAATCACACGTTCAGCACCTGATTGCTGTGCTTTTTCCATCACATGCAAGATCATTGGCTTTCCAGCGATATCCGCCAGCGGCTTACCCGGTAAACGGGTTGACGCATAACGAGCAGGAATGATCGCAACAAAACTCATGATAAGATCTCTTCTGCCGTCAGCTCACGTGCACGCACTTCCAGTAATACCGGAATGCCTTCAGTGATGGGATACACCAGACGATCTAATTTGCAAATCAACTCTTGTTTCTCTTTGTCATACTGCAATTTTCCCTTACAAACGGGGCAAGCAATAATCTCAAGCAGACGGTGATCCATACGTCATCTCCTTTTTATAATCTACGCGCTGATTTGCGCCGTAATGTGCGCCAAAAGTGCATTGCCTTCGGTTTCTGGCAACTGGGCCTGAACCGGTAAATACCACCAGTTTGGCTGAATAAAATGCCGACATTTCACTGCATCTTTTTCTGTCATCAGCAAAACCTGCTCTCCCGAGGTCAATGCAGCAAGCTGCTGCTGGCTGTATGCCTGATGATCAGCAAAAGCAACACAGCGGATAGGTGTCGCGCCCAGTGTTTGCAAAGTGGCAAAAAAGCGGGGTGGATGACCAATACCGGCCATTGCCACTGTCGCAGGTAACGCATCCACCGCACGTTGTTCACCGGTTAACAGGTTAACCGCACAGTGAGCCTGTAGCTGCATCGGAATTTCGTTTGGCTGTGCATCACCGCCATTGACGACCACCGCATCAACTGATTTTAAACGCGATACTCCCTCACGCAGAGGGCCGGCTGGCAGCAGAAAACCGTTACCAAAACGGCGCTGACCGTCAACAATAACAATTTCAACATCACGTGCCAGTGCATAATGCTGTAAACCATCATCAGTAATGATCACATCAACAGTGTGTTCAGCCAGCAATGCCTGCACTGCACGGCTGCGATTTGGGTCAACAGCAACCGGCGCTCCAGTGCGCTGGTAAATCAACACAGGTTCATCACCCGCTTGCGTGGCAAGAGTGTGTTCATTGAGCAGCAGCGGATACTGCGTAGCTTGACCACCATAACCGCGTGAGACCACGGCAGGCCGAAACCCGCGAGCTTGCAACTGCTCAACCAGCCAGATGACCATCGGTGTTTTACCGTTACCGCCGACCGTAATATTACCGACCACCACCACGGGAACAGGCGCTCGCCAGCTTTTTTTCCAGCCTAAACGAAATGCACTGCGCCGTGCTGCGCTGATCAGCGCAAACACGCCCGACAGCGGCAATAACAACCAACACCAGCGTGAACGGGAAAACCACAAACGCTCAATCATGGTGTGTCTTACACCCCAAACTGCATTCTGTGCAACTGGGCATAAGCGCCCTCTTTTGCCAGTAACTCAGCATGCTGACCACGTTCAACAATCTCGCCTTCATCAATCACTAAAATTTCATCGGCGCTTTCAATGGTCGATAAACGGTGCGCAATCACCAGTGC
>NZ_JBOFRH010000461.1:0-8526 GCF_051650925.1 Plesiomonas sp. | reverse complement strand
CGGTCATCTGCTCAACCAGCTGATCGCCCATGTTTTCGGCGCGGTTTTGCCGCGTCACCATAATGGCAGCCGCAATCGACAACAGCAGAGAAGGGATCTGGGCGACAAGACCATCACCAATGGTCAGCAGGGTATAAATAGCCAGCGCTTCATCAACCGACAGCCCGTGCTGCATCATACCGATAAAAAATCCACCGATAATGTTGATAAACAGGATCATAATCCCGGCAATGGCATCCCCTTTTACGAATTTTGATGCACCATCCATCGAGCCGTAGAAATCAGCCTCACGGGTAACTTCATCGCGACGAGTACGCGCCTGATCTTGATCAATCAGCCCCGCATTCAAATCGGCATCAATCGCCATCTGTTTGCCCGGCATCGCATCGAGCGTAAAGCGGGCACTAACTTCAGAGATCCGCCCTGCACCTTTGGTTACCACCATGAAGTTAATGATCATCAAAATCACAAACACCACGATACCGACCGCATAGTTACCGCCGATGACGACATTACCGAAGGATTCAATAACTTGTCCGGCCGCTTCCGGCCCGTTATGCCCTTCCAGTAGCACCACCCGCGTTGAGGCCACATTCAGTGCCAAACGCAGCAAAGTGGCAATCAGCAGTACCGTTGGGAAGGCGGCAAAGTCGACCGGTTTTAGGGTATAAACCGAAACCATCAGCACGACCAGTGCCAGTGCGATGTTAAAGGTAAACGCCATATCCAGCAGCATCGGCGGCATCGGCAATACCACCATTGCCAGCGTTGCCAGTACTAATGCCGGTGTGCCTATCCCTTGTAAGCGCTGTAATTTTTCTGTCGGAAATTTTGCTAGTGCCGCTTGGAAGTTCATGAACAATAGACCTGATCGCATGCCACTGGTCACTCAGCCCTGATTGTTTTTTTCACGCGGCCCTTCACCAACTCGTGATAAAGGCAGAGTGACAGTAATTTGGCTGAGTACCGTCAATATCACGTAACAAAGCAATATAAGTGCCAATCACAACAGTCTGGTGATTCAGTACAACAATCTGTGAGGCAGGTTAAGTACGCGTAGGTTTGGGAAGTTAATCCACTATCTTGGGGGGGTGGAGATTCATCACCCTATTTACTCAAGCAAAAGTCAAACTCAACAACGCTGAGGTAAAAAAATATTAGCGCTGCAGATCATCAGGGATAGGTAAGGTTTCCGGCAAGGGTACGGGGCGGCGAAAAGTGCGGCCAGCTTGATACTGGCGCAACTGAAACACATATGCCAGCACTTGAGCGACAGCCATAAAGAGCCCATCGGGGATAGGTTGCTCCAGCTCTGCGCTGTGATACAGTGCCCGAGCCAGCGGTGGCGCGGCAACAATCGGGATATCGTGCGCATTGGCAATTTCACGGATTTTCATTGCCATCATATCCACCCCTTTGGCCACCACCACCGGTGCTTTGTCTTTATCGCGCTGATAACGCAGGGCCACCGAAAAGTGTTCGGGGTTGGTCACAATAACATCCGCGGTTGGTACTTCACCCATCATACGGCGATTGGCCATCTCACGCTGTAACTGGCGGATACGGCCCTTGATTTGCGGGTTACCTTCGCTGTTTTTGTACTCCTCTTTCAGCTCTTGCTTGGTCATCATCAGTTTTTTTCCGTGATTCCACAGCTGATAAGGTACATCAATCGCGGCCACCAAAATTAACGTGCAACTGAGCAGCAGCACAAACCACAGCAGGGTATCTACCGCGTGGATCATATTCTGCGGGAAGGCTTCCATACTCAGTTGTGCGAGATCATCCCGTGTATTAAGTAATAAACGCCACGTGGTGATGCCAAGCAGTAAAATTTTAAGGATAGATTTACCGAGCTCAACCCAGCTCTGCATCCCAAACATTCGCTTAAAACCCGACATAGGGTTGAGTTTGTTAAATTTGGGCATCATGGCTTCTGCCGAAACATTAAAGCCGCCAATCAGTGATGCCCCCAGAATAGAGGCCACAAATAGCAGCAATAAAATCAGGCTGAAAGAGGGAATAATTGACAGCAGTGCTTTGCAGGCAATAGTGAGTAGAGCATCGGCATCAAAGACTTCATCACGGGTGAAGCTGAACAGCCGGTGCATCATGTTGGCCAGTGCAACCGCCAGTTTCTGCCCAAACCACAGCAATGCCACAGAGCCAGTGACCAAGACAATGACAGTGGCAAATTCACGCGAGCGGGCGACTTGCCCTTTTTTGCGGGCGTCAGCTAACCGTTTTTCGGAGGCCTGTTCACTGCGTTCCTGCCCGTCAGACTCAGCCATGAGCGGTCTGCTTACGGTAATTTACCGGCATATTACGAATACGTGCCGAAACAGAAATAAAAACGCGGGGAAAAAGAGATATCTCTCTAGGGAAAAAAGCAACAATCATGCGGTCATCCCCCCGGACAAGACAGATTCAGCAAAGTGCACATATCGTTCACTGCCAACCGCCAGTAGATATTGTAGTGGCGCGGAAATGCCGAGAGCAAAAACCACAGCGAAAACAACCCACACAATAGGATGATACCAAAACCCAGACTGTAGACATTGAGTTGCGGCGCGGCGCGGTTCATGATCCCCATAGCAATGTTAACGGTTAACAATGAGATTATTGCCGATAACGACATGCTGACCGCTCCCAAAAAAAGCGTGCCAAACCACTGTGCCAACAAACGGTAACCCCCCGCGGTGATACCAGATTCCCCCACCGGCAGGGTACTGAAACTGTGCACCAGCATCTCTATCATGATCAGGTGCCCATCAAGAGTCAGAAATACCAGCAACGTTAGCATCATATAAATCTGGCCAAGCAGCGGTGTACTCTGGCCACTGGCCGGATCAACCATTGAAGCAAAGCCAAGGCTCGACTGCATACTGATGATTTGCCCGAGGATCACAAATGTCTGGCTGACAAATTGTGAAAGCATGCCAATAGCCACACCAATGGCAATTTGCTGTGCGGTGATCACAACGCTAGTAAAGCTAAACAACGCAACATCTTGTGGCATAGCAGGAATAGAAGGCAATGCCACAAGGGTAATGGCAACCGCTAACAATAACCGGACTCGTGCAGAAACAAAGGCCGCACCAATGGCAGTCATGGTCATCAACATGCCGGCAATACGCGCAAACGGCCATAAGAAGCTGGCCCAAAATTGCAGTACCGTGTCTGCCAGCAGAGTCATCAGCGGATCACCCGCGGGATCTCATCAATCATGCTGAAAAAGAAATCCATCAGTTGCCCGGTCATCCAGTGGCCAAGAAAAATCAGTGCCAACAGCGTCACCACTAAGCGGGGCAAGAAGCTCAATGTCTGTTCATTGATTGAGGTAGCCGCCTGAAATACCGCCACCAGCAAACCAATCAGCAAGCCGGGCACCATGATCACAGATACCATCAGCAAAACTCTGAACAGAGCATGCTGGAAGATCTCAACAAACGATTCTGGTGACACTGTATGCTCCCTGTTATCAAAACAGTTATTGACGAGCGGTTGTGAACGAACCGCTCTGAACAAAGGGTTATTGATGAAGATGGCGATCAATATGCCATATCATCAAAGGCCAAAGCTGCCCGCTAATGTCCCCAGCACCAAACTCCAACCATCAACCAGCACAAACAGCATCAGCTTAAACGGCAGTGAAACAATCATCGGCGAAAGCATCATCATCCCCATCGCCATCAGCACACTCGCCACCACCAGATCGATAATCAAAAACGGTAAAAACAGCATAAAACCTATCTGGAATGCGGTTTTCAGTTCACTGGTGACAAACGCAGGGATCAGCACTGTCATGCTGACATCCTGTGGGGTGTTAAATTGCTGCTTTGAGATTTGTACAAAAGTGGCCAGATCGCTTTCTCGGGTCTGAGCCAGCATAAAGGTGTGAAGCGGTTTACCCGCTTCTTCCAACGCCTGCTGCGCGGTCAGCTCTTCACGCATATAAGGTTGTAATGCCTGCTGGTTGATCTTATCTAGCACCGGCGACATGATAAACAGCGTCATAAACAGAGTAATACCGACCAAAATCTGGTTCGAGGGGCTTTGCTGCAAACCAATCGCCTGCCGCAAGATAGAGAGCACCACGATAATGCGAGTGAACGAGGTCATCATAATGACAATAGCCGGTAAAAAACTCAGCATAGTCATTAAGATAAGCACTTGCAGTGACACTGAATAATCAGCGCCACCGGCCGCATTATTGCTCATCGTGAGTGCCGGAATGCCAGTAGCACCACCTGCGCTTGCCAGTGCCTGCGGAATGGCCGCGAATAACAGGCTCATCCCCAACAAGTAAGATTTACCTAATCGCTTTGCAAAAGCACGATACAGCCACGGTATTGCTCGCGATGCGGTATGGCCTAAAGAGGTGCTTCGCAAAGTGACCGGAAAAACAGAAGACTCAAGATCGCTCATCTGACTCACTTTGATGCTTGGCGTGAAAAGGCGTTGCTGCCGAATTTGAGGCCGTATTTCTGTTAGCAGCCGGTGCAGTACCACTCACCCGACTCTGCATAGCCGCCCGCAGTTGTTGAGCAAACCCACCGCGCAGAGAATTGGCTGTAGTGACCGTCGCGGCTGTGAGTGCAGCAGTTTGGCTTGTTGCCTCGGTACCGTTTGCTAAAGTACCCTCTTCCTGCACTGAATTAAGGTGGCTGAGCAACGAAATATTCTGTGGTGTAACACCTATCAGCAAGCGTTGCCCTTCTACATTCACGATCAGCAGGCGTTCGCGCTGGCCTAACGCCTGTTGCTGCTCAATTTGGATACTGCCTTTACTGTGAAACGGTAGCCGTAACCGTTTTGCCAGCCAACCCAGACCAATGATCAACGCCAGTACCAACAACAGTGACAACAATGCCATGCCGATACTTATCGGAGGCTGACCAGAAGAGGCTAATGTTGCTGTATTCTCCGTAACAGGTACGGCAAACAACGGCGGTGAAAAGACCGCAATCAGTAACAATAACGATCGCAATCCTCCACCTAACACAGAGAGGCGTACCGACCTATTTAGTCTGCAGAAAATTCTAGACATAGACTATTTAAGCTTCTTGATACGTTCAGTTTGACTGATCACATCGGTCAGACGGATACCAAATTTATCATTCACCACCACCACTTCACCATGTGCAATCAGCGTACCATTGACCATGACATCAAGCGGCTCTCCGGCGATACGTTCGAGCTCAACCACCGAACCTTGATTCAGTTGCAGCAGATTACGGATGCTGATCTGGCTACGACCAACTTCCATCGAAATCGTCACCGGAATATCGAGAATACTGTCGAGGCGTTTACGCTCTGAGGCGTTCAAAATCAGGCTGTCATCACGCAACTCTTCCAACTCAGCGCGTTTTACGCTGCTGTCAATATCGCCCTCATCACCCACTTCGTTAGCCCACTGTTCGGCCAGCAGGTCTTGATCTGTTGTCATGTCACTCATCGTCTAGCACCACAATTTCATCAAGTAATTTATCGTTATCTCGGATCAACGAGAGTTCACTTTTCATCACCTCTGGACGTTTAAGCCGCTCGGTAATTTTTAACGCCAGATTCTCATTTGCCTGCCCCAGCTTAGCGCGAAACGTAGGTAAATCTTCCACGTATACCAGCAGGTTTTCCGGCATATCCACGGGAATAATGTCACCAGCACGCATATTCATCAGATCGCGCAGTGGTAAATCAACATCCAGCAGCTTAGCGCGCAGATCAACATTGATCTCCATGATCTCTTCACGCAGCGCCTTGCCCCAGCGCATGTCAGTATCACTTTTATCACCCTGCACACCCGCATCGAGCAGTTCACGAATCGGTTCGAGCATCGAATACGGCATCGCGATATGAATATCACCACCACCGCCATCGAGTTCGATATGAAACGAATTGACCACCACCACTTCGGTTGGGCTGACAATATTGGCCATTGCGGGGTTAACCTCGGAGTCAAGGTATTCAAACTCGATCTCCATTACCGGGCCCCAAGCCTCTTTGTAATCACCGAAAATCAGCTTAAGTAGCATCTGAATAATCCGACGCTCAGCAGGGGTAAACTCTCGCCCCTCAACTTTGCTGGGAAAACGGCCATCACCGCCAAAAAAGTTCTCTACCAGAATAAAAACCAAGCGGGCTTCTAGCGTGATCAGTGCTGTGCCTTTTAACGGGCGAAAACGCACCATATTCAGGCTCGTTGGCACAAACAATGTATGCACATACTCACCAAACTTCAGCATCTGCACGCCATTGATCGACACTTCCGCCGTACGGCGCATCATGTTAAACAAGCTGATCCGCATATGGCGGGCAAAACGCTCATTGATCAGCTCAAGGGTCGGCATCCGCCCGCGTACAATGCGGTCTTGAGATGAAAAATCAAAAGCTTGTATTCCCCCTGCTCGCACTGGCTGCGGGGAGTCTTCCGGTACATCATCAACCCCGTGTAATAACGCGTCGATTTCATCTTGGGATAGGATATCGCTCACAGGGTCACCCTACTGAATTACTGCATAACATAGCTGGTTAACAAAATTTGCTCGACTGCCGGAGTTTTCAGCAGTTTTTGCAAGGTATCGCGTACCTCTGCCAGCGCTTGCGCGCGCAGCGCTTCGCGGCTGCGTGGATCACGCCACTGCTCGGTAGTCGCGCTTGAAAATGAGGTAAAAATCTGGCTTTCAATTAGCGGAAGATTCGCTTGTACCAATGCTTGATCGGTTTTATTGCGTACCAACAACTGAATACGGATCTCAACCAACCGATCACGTAACTCGCCCTGCACATTAAATACAAACGGGCGTGAGGTATTCACATATAGCGCCATCGTACCCAGTGCCGGAACAAAATCAGCTTTAAACGCGCTCTCTTTTGCCGGTTTATCCGATAGATAGAGATAACCGCTAACCACCGCAGCCAGCAAAATCACAACACCAATAGCCAGCATGATTTTTTTGCGTTTTTGAGTACCGCCACGACGCTGACCATCGAGCGTAAGGTTTTCTGCCATTGCCTCTAATCCTGATCTGTTCTAATGAAGGCTATAGCCCTTCATTTACTGGTAATAATCAGCTATGCCGTGTCATTAACTACGCCAAGTGATTAATCATGCATAGTAATCAACTTGATAAGGTGAAATGGATACCGCTTTTTGTGGTAATAATTCCGTTTCAATATCACCCGTTGTATGCAAAACCGGTGTTTGTGTGGCCTGTTCACCACTTCCGGCCTGCCCACCACGCGCCTGCTGATCGTGTGCCTGACCTTGTTGCTGTTGCTGTATTTGTGTCTGCCCAAGCATAATGCCTTGCTGTGCAAGCATCTCGCGCAAACGAGGCAGAGTCTGCTCTAGCAGTTCACGTGCCTGCGTGTTATGTACGATAATCCCGACCTGCGCCTGATCTTGATTTAACTGCAATTTAATCTGCAAATTACCCAGTTCTGGGGGATCAAGTCGAATTTCCACCGTATCCAGCTTACGGTTAAGCAAGAATTGTACCTGTTCATGCAAAACCTGTGCACTTTGTTCGGCATTACGCAGCGGTAACGGTGTATTCGGGGTCTGAACATGCTCAGCTTGACGAGCAGATACTGCATTTTGCTGGCGCAATGCGGCCAGCAAATCGTGCCCCTGAGCAGGCGGGGTGACGACTGGGGCTTCATTTCCCATCGAACTGAGTGCACTTAACCGTGATAACCGATCTGCCGAGTGAGTGCTCTGATCTGATGATTTTTGCTGACTATCTTCGGTAAATAACAGTGCACTTTGCCGTGCCAGATCCATTTCGGAATGCAACTTACTCGAACTCTCTGCACGCAATGCCATTTTTGCCGAATGCGCATCAGCAGCGCGATCTTTGTGAGTGGATAGATCGTCGATAGAGAGTTGATCAGCGGATCCCTCCTCCGCGGCTTGTGCACCTTCGACCGCGCCTTGTACGTGACGATTTGCAGTTAATGCCTGTGCTGCAAGCCCCGTCGCGCCGGCTTTTTCCGTACTGTTTACAGTATCCGCATCGCCATCGGTGCTAGCGCTAGCAATCGGTGATTGCAGAGCCTTACGGCTAGCATCGAGCTGCTGTAACCACGGGTCGTCTTGTGCATTGATCATGCCGCCCGATAGTGCAGAACCCTCTCCGGTTTCACTGACCTCGGCACCCGAATTAACCGCAGAACTGCCCTCTATCTCTTGTGCATCATCAGTTTGAGCTTCATCATCAGCCACATTTGTCTCAGTGGAAAACTGATTGCCTGAGGAGTCGGTTTTTATCGTATTTTCGGGGGATGAAACTGCTGCCGAGCTGGGGCTTACCTGCTGCCCACTATCCGCGTCTGAATTAGCCGATTTTTTATTGCTGTCTTTTTCTGCCGCCGGTTTATTGCTAGTACTTGATGGCTTTACGCTGCTAGCGTCAGACTGATTTAGGCATTCGGAAAAATTGCGCCCACTCTCGGGTAATGTAGAGCCCGCCGACTGAGGTTTTATATTATTGCTGCTCGCAGAGCGCTGTGTTGGTACAGAGG
>NZ_JBOFRH010000460.1:0-2037 GCF_051650925.1 Plesiomonas sp. | reverse complement strand
CAGCGCCAGTAACCAAACCACCAGTTAAAGAAGCCGCCAAAAAAGAGGTAGTAAAAACGACACCGCCACCGGCTGCTACAAGCAACAGCACTGGCTGGAAAAGTTATCAGGTTGGTAAAGGTGTCACTTTGGCGCAGGTCTTTCGCTCTGGTAACTTACCGCTGCCCGATCTGATGGCGATGACACGCGCACAGGCTGCTGATAAGCCGCTCAGTAATGTCAAAGCCGGCCAAACCGTACGGGTAAAAACCAATGCGCAGGGTGACGTTGATGCCTTGCAAATTGATGCGTTAGCTGGCGGAAAGCCGGTAATTTTTGTCCGTACTGCGGCAGGGTTTGTGCAGTCACAATAACCATTGTGGCAGCAACACTTACCGTCATGATGACGGTAATGCCAGCAACCTGAAACGAATCTGATAGACAAAATAAAAGGCCTTTCGATATCTGAAAGGCCTTTTTTGTTTAAGCTTTTGTATCTAGAAGGAAAATAGCACGACAGCTAGAACTCACCCGCCGTACTATACCCACTCCTACCCACGCTGATTATTTTTCAAGCGGTCTACTGTTTTGCTTTTGCAGCCTGTGGCGCGAGATCAACACGGTATACGGCAAAGCCGTTGTCATCTTTTCCTACCTGTGCCATCGGATATTGCGCATGCTCATTAATAAACTGTGTCGCCTTCTCTGACGGTGAGGTTTCCATCCGAATATCGAGTGGTGTTTTGCTGTTAATCGGGGCTAATCGCCAGTTGTTATCCGCTGTCGGTACAACTTGCCCCTGTTTCTTGCTCTGTTGAGTGATGTAAGAGGCCAACACTTGACGATTTTCATCCGGTGAAGCAAACGCAATAAACTGGCTGCCCGTACCGGCAAATTTCTCACCGTAAGCACGGTAGTTATTAGTAACAACAATAAATGCAGCTTTAGGATCAACCGGTTTACCGTTAAAGCTCAGCCCCTGAATACGCTCAGAAGTGGGGTTAATGAGCTGACATTCACCGTCAAAACGTGCCGGTTTTGTCACATCAATCTGATACTTCACACCGTCAATAACATCAAAATTATAGGTACGGAAACCATCCCAGTTAATCAGTGATTGCGGCGCACTGCTGTTCACATCAATCTGGTTAAACTGACCGGCAGAGCACTCCAGCCAATCTTTAAGCTGTGCACCATTGAGTTTTACCGCCACCAGCGTATTGGGGTACAAATACAGATCAGCGGCATTGCGGAAGGTCAACTGACCTTTTTCCACCTCAACATAACTGGTTGGGTCATTTTTCCGGCCCCCCACTTTAAATGGCGCGGCAGCAGAGAGCACCGGAATACCGTCTAAATCCGGATCGCCCTGAATAAAGTGCTCGGCATACGCTTTTTGTGCATTATTGACAATCTGTACTGTCGGATCATCTTGGATCAGCGCCAAAAAGCTGTACATATTGTCTGAAGCTTTACCAATTGGCTGGCTAACAAACTCGCGTGTACCAGCATGATCTGCTTTCAACGCCGCCGTCAGTTTGGGATCAGCCTCAACCAGCGGCTTGTTAGCAGCCTTATCAAAAATGGGGCGCGCATGTGCAGAGGAATCAGCAACCTGCCATTTACCGCTATCATTGTTGAGCACAAAATCCACCACACCCAGATGATCACCCCACTGGCCCGGCATCACGGCTGCCACACCGTTTAGCGTGCCTTTTTCAAGGTTCACTCCGGGCAGTGCTGCAAACTCTTTACTTGGGAAAATACCGTGCGAGTGACCAAACATAATCGCATCAATGCCCTTTACCTCAGAGAGATAATAAACAGAGTTTTCGGCCATCGCTTTATACGGGTCTGACGATACACCTGAATGTGGTATAGCAATGACCAAATCTGCGCCTTCAGCACGCATTTTTGGCACGAGTTCTTCGGCAGTTTGCTTAATGTCTTTTACCGTGACTTTACCGTCGAGATTAGCTTTATCCCAAATCAAAATCTGTGGCGGCACAAAACCGATATAGCCGATTTTCAACGTCTGCTTATTGCCCGCATTATCCA
>NZ_JBOFRH010000459.1:0-2285 GCF_051650925.1 Plesiomonas sp. | reverse complement strand
TATTCATCGCGTTTTTGCTCTATTTTCATTGCAATATCATTTGCAATATCAAGATGATATTCAAAGAAGTTCAGATTTAAACGCAGATGGCCTAATTTAATATCTAACACTGAGTTATTATTAGCGAACGCATGCAGTGGCAAGTTTTCATTCAGTGCACTGATGTCTTTGCACAGATCAAGCCCGTATTTATCCCAGTCAAACACTACCGCACAAACACGGGGGTTATTTTCAATAACCTTTAATAAATCTGCCGCGTCGGATGGGTAAATAACATGAAACCCGAGCTTTTGTAGCGCAATATCGAGCTCTTGCAGCGGGGCTTCTTTAAAATAAGCATCTACATTACTTAAAATGGCAACGATGTTCATTGCAGCTCCTTGGTGTTCATTATTTAATTATCTAAATATCATCAGATAAGCGGTAATTAAGACTGTGTTTGCCCTGCTGCACCACGTTTTGCGATTTTTCGGGTATAGAATATTAATATAATCAGGGAAACAATAAATGTACCGGCTAATGGGGCTTGTTCTGCGCCTGCTAGAGCAACAAAGCAGAAGGCACTGCCTAATATTCCTGCCAGCATACTGAGCATATTTTTAGCGTTAGCACCTTCCATACGAATTAAGTTAATGCAGGAGTAGAAGTAAGGCAGCATGGTTAACAGCACAGCAATACTGGTAATTTGGGTAAATAAGCTGGCGGCACTGCCCCCTTGAGAGCCTAAGAACGCTACCATAATCATCAGGACGGTCATTTTAATTGAAGCAAGAATCAGCCCTTTACGTGGAATGCCAGAGGCTGACATTTCGCCATATACCGCAGGAAAGTTGCCATCACTCGCTGCACGTGCACCGGCCTGACCAACTAGCATCATCCAAGAACCGAGTGAAGTTAAGCAGGCCAATGCGGTAAATAACGAGACCACTGAGTTTGCCCAACTACCGACCATTAATGATGCGGCCATACCAAAAGGGGCACCCGATTTTGCCAGTTCACTGGCCGGAAACATGCCGCTGATAGCTTGTGTGGCGGCAATGTAGATAATACCGGCAAGGGCTGTACCCAGCATTGTTGCCATTGGGACGGTACGTTTTGGGTTATCCACCAAACCGGTACTGACAGAAGCTGACTCCACGCCGATAAATGACCATAAGCAGAGGATGACGGCTTGAGTAATGGCGGTTGAGTCTGATTTTGCAGATACGTTCCAACTTGTGGCGTATGTGGCTGAGTCAAACCAGAACCAGCCAAACAGCGCAGTACCCACAACGGGGATCAGTACCAACACAACCCCAATAGTGGTTAAGCGGCTGACAAACCCACCGCCGAGCAGGTTAACAAAGGTGAAAAACCACACAATAGCAATCGAGGCGATAGCCGCAGGAATATGTTCATTGAGAATCGGGAAGAAAGTGGAGAGGTAGGATACGGCAGTAATGGCAATAGCAAGATTACCTATCCAGTTGGCATGGTAATACAACACACCGGTTTGGAAACCAAAAATAGGTGAAACTTCACCGGCATAAGCCACTGGGCCACCCGATTGTGGGTTTACGGTTGCCATTCGCGCATAAACGTAAGCCAGCGCCAGTGCGCCAACCAGTGAAATAGCCCAGCTGTAAATGGTAATTGAGCCGTAAGAAGCAAGACTTGACGGTAAAAGCGCAATACCGCTTCCCATCATGTTACCTGCGACAAGGCCGGTACAGGCAATTAAGCCTATTTTTTTTGTATTTGCAGATGACATACATAAGCTCCGATTTCATATCTTACAGATACAACAATGCTTCTGAGGACAAATGCAGGTAACCTCAGGCCATTTCTTTTACGCGTTTCATGCGTTGTTTACGTGCCTATTTTGCTAAGTTGATGTGTTAATTGATGTTTATATTTTTACAATTCACCGTGTTTTTTTCTGTTTTAATGCTATGCCTATAACGTATTTATAAATTCTATTTAAATACGTTATTTTTGTATTTTGCTGTTTATTTTGTGCTAGTGGCCATCCATGAATGATAAATTGTTTTTCGCTCTCAAAAGCGTGTACCAATAATCGATTTTTTGCAAAGCAGAACTCGAATAAATAATAAAAATTGTCAGGTTTTTTTGTGTCTTGTTGTCTTGTTTTTTTGTGATTTTTATTTGTCAGGTATGTGAAGGGTATAATGTGTATTTATGGTTACACTTAGTTATGAATTCAAACAAAAAAACGTAATCGATTATTATCTCTCACGTTTATGCTTTATCTCTTATTTATCGTCTATAAAAAATAGAGGTTCTTG
>NZ_JBOFRH010000458.1:0-2998 GCF_051650925.1 Plesiomonas sp. | reverse complement strand
GGTTGACCCGCAAAATACCCTGCACTGGTATCAGCGAGATCTAGCACAAGAGCTCGAACAGGCCCAGCCGTGGCAGGCACTGCTCGGCGGGGAAGAGGGGCAATATCAATGGCGCTGGCAGGGCAGTGCGGCTATCGGGTTGTTGCAACAATTGCAGCGCAGCCCGCTGCTGCGGCAAGTCAACGTCTTGTGGCGCAAGCAAAGTCAGCGTGTACATACCGTGGATGTTGCCGACTTGCAACTGCGAGTCAGTGATCAAAAAGAGTGGTTTGCCCTCGAGGGGGATATCACCGTTGATAAAGTTGTGGTCGCTTCACTGCGCCAGCTACTGAGCAGTGAATCACGTGATTACATCACCCTTGAAGATGGCCAGATCCTGCTGTTAACCGAACAGTTGCAACAGCATTTAGCTGCACTGCGCAATCTGGTCAATGACGATCACAGCTTTAACAGCCAACTGGCATTCCCGCTGCAACAACTGCTGGGGCAAAAAGCCCTCGACGGTGATGAACAGTGGCAAGCACTGACCGCCCGCTGGCAGCAACAAGTAGCCCTGCCAGAACCATTACTGCAGCAGCTGCGCAGCTATCAGCGTGAAGGTGTGCAGTGGCTGGCACACTTAAGTGAACACGGTTTTGGTGCCTGCTTGGCTGATGACATGGGGCTGGGGAAAACCTTGCAAGCCCTTACTCTGTTGCGCTTCCGGCAACATAGCGGCCCTGCACTGGTTGTTGCTCCAAAATCAGTTTTGCACAACTGGAGTGCGGAGATCGCCCGTTTTGCTCCTGAATTGAATGTACTCAATATTGAACAGGCCGATGATCGCGCGGCTATGTTTACCCGCGCCTCTACCCGCGATATTGTGCTGCTCAGTTATGGTCTGATTGCCCGTTGTGAAGAGTGGTTGCTGGAAAAAAACTGGTCCACTGCAGTGCTCGATGAAGCACAGCAGATTAAAAATGCCAATACCCAGCGTGCACGCTCACTGTTTAAATTGCAGGCACAAGCCCGTATTGCCCTCAGTGGTACGCCGGTTGAAAACGATCTTACCGAATTGTGGAGCTTGTTCGCTTTCATCAATCCGGGGCTGCTTGGCAGCAAAAATAAATTTACCCGCCAATATGCAACCGCCGTGCGTGATGATGAGAGCCTGCAACGTCTGCGCGCACTGGTTTCACCGTTTATTCTGCGTCGCACCAAAAAACAGGTATTAACTGAACTGCCAGATAAAACAGAAATCACCCACAGCGTCAGCCTGACCGAGCAAGAGTGGGCACTGTATGAAGCCGCTCGTCAGCAAACACTGACTGAACTTAGTGATGACAGTAACCAAAGTGGCAGCATGACCCTGTTGGCCGGTCTTACCCGTTTACGTCAGATTTGTTGTCACCCGCGTCTGTCAATGGCTGATTATCAAGGGCCAGCCAGTAAGCTCGAAGAGGCGCTATTACTGATTGATGAAGCACTCAGTGGTCAGCATAAAGTGCTGATCTTCAGTCAGTTTGTTGGTCTGCTAACCCTACTACGTCAACAGCTTGATCAGCGCAAACTGACCTACAGCTATCTTGATGGCAGCTGTTCGAGTACCGCCCGTCAACGGGCAATAGACAGTTTTAAAGCCGGAGATCACCCGCTATTTTTAATCAGCCTGAAGGCTGGCGGTACTGGGCTGAACTTAACCGAGGCCGACACCGTGATTCACCTTGACCCGTGGTGGAATCCGGCGGTTGAAGATCAGGCCAGTGATCGTGCGCACCGTATGGGGCAAACCCAGCCGGTGACCGTATACCGTTTGGTGGCCGAAGGCACGATAGAAGAGAAAATTGTCGCTCTACACAGTGAAAAGCGCGAACTGGCGGATAAAGTACTCAGCGGACAATCACACGTTGATAAAATTGACAGTGAGCAACTGTTTAACCTACTGCAACAGTAGCGGTTTATCATCGCCAAACAGTACTTTTCTAAAATACTGTTTGGCGCTAATACCAATAAGCAACAACAGCAAAAAAACAAATACTTTATAGGGATCTCAAAGCTTAGAGCGTGAGGAGTGTGTAAAAGGATATTCAGCAGAAATAGAAAATCAACAGGGATAATAAAAAACGATAGGGAATAAAAGAAGAGATAAAAAGCTGAACATTGTCAGTAAGATAAGTACATACCTCTTTTGTACCCTGATCGGGTAAACATCGGTATGCTACATTTATGCTATTCCGGCGAAATTCTATTCAACCGTTGTTATATTCAACATGTTGTTGCAATACGGTTTACACGAAACACCGTATAATTATTCGGTGGTGACACCGCTATGGCGGCAAATCTCAAGATGTCTTCACTAAATAACTGCGATAAACACCTAAATAGTTTAGTGACGTTTTGTGCATTAAAAGCTTTGTGCATTGCGAATATGCCAGTAAGCGCGTGCTTTGTTGAAGGCACGAGACACTAAATTAATGGCGGCTTGTTGCTTTTGAGCCTGAATAGCACGCTGACGGATGATAGATAAAGTCATGATAAAGCTCCTTAGAGTGACCGTATTTAGGATTTTGATTTGCACCAACAGGTTGTGTGACTGATGTCTCATTTCCTGTTAAAGCAAGAATAGCTGAAACGATACAGCGATGCAATAGTGTGATCGCCTTAACACAAAGATTTTTTTTACCTGTACAAATGTTTTTTTTGAAATGTACGATAATTGATTTGGCCTGTTACAGAAAAATATCCATATATGGTATTTGTTAGCCCACTATTATGTAAAAGATGTGGTCAGATCAGCATCGGAGGGAGATCATTAGCAGGATATGGTTTAAGATAGCAGAAGATATGTAGCAGACCCTTTCCGTTATATTTAGCGTGTTATGTTGATGACATTGTGTTTGGCCCGATAGTTATGTTTATCGCTGTGATGGAGACATCCATCCGAATGCGCCTGATAGTTAACTACTGAACGATGATGAACGATGAGTCGATGCGAAAAAACAAACGAAAGCTAGGCTTA
>NZ_JBOFRH010000457.1:0-1967 GCF_051650925.1 Plesiomonas sp. | reverse complement strand
TGGTCGGGTAATGTGCGTGAGTTGGCAAATCTGGTGGAGCGCTTAGTTATTTTGTATCCGGATGAGCTGATTGATATCTGCCATTTGCCTCCGAAATACCGCAGTGTTGAGGTATCGAGCTTCCAGCCGAATACCACGCCTGCCGTGCAGGACTTGTCTGCATTACACGGTTATCCGCGTAGCCATGAAGATGAACAAACCGAGCTAGAGCGTGCCGCACTGTCTGAGATCTTCAATGAGGCGGTGCCTGCAACAGGGGCTAGCCAGTCAGAAGGACCGTCTACTTTGGGTGCGTTACCGCCGGAAGGAATGAACCTCAAAGAGATGCTCTCTGATTTGGAGATTGGCTTGATCCGCCAAGCGCTAGATGCTCAGTTCTGGGTTGTGGCCCGTGCCGCAGACATGCTAGGTATGCGCCGTACAACATTGGTTGAAAAAATGCGTAAGTACGGATTGAATAAGGAAAGCGCAGCGGTTTGACCGTTTAATCGTTCTGTTGCACATCTTGTTCGTTCTGTCTCCAATCAAACACCACTGAATTTTCGGATGCTCCGTTTAAAGTAGTGGTGTTTTTTTATGCGCTTTTAGCCATTTCTTCTTTGTTATTTACAGGTAACCACGCATCCAATCACCTTGGCACATACCTTAGCCTAGCTATATATTGTTTAGCATGGTGAATGCACGACAATTGTAGTGTTTATGTTTTATTTGTTATACAAAGCTAAGCGTCATACACCGGTAAAAGCTGTGTGAAATACTAAATATGCCTATAACTACAAATGAGTATGTAAGGTTATATTGACGAGATTAACAGATTATTCCTCGTGTTGAATATGCGATGGTATGTTTATAAAACGTGAAGATTGTCTGCGCTAATAATTGATAGACTATGATGTGAAATGCTGTCGATTATTAATTTTATAATTCACTCATATAATCAACGTGATATATGCGCGCACGCGCATGGCTAATTATTCGCGTATATCCTTGTTTACTTACATATATGACATAACGCATCTTATTTGTTTATTCCGCTGTGCGTTATTTTGTCAATGATGCTCTGTGTCATATCTCGAAGGAAAAACAGATTTTTGCTGCTCTGGTCTGCTATTTGCTTAGTTCCCTATAAATCACTGTTTTCAGTCAGTGCGACTTAAGCAAAATGAAGGTGGAACCATGTCTGACCCTGTCGCTCCTCTCTCGCAACCGGCAGCCTATTATCAGCAAATGATTGCGGCGATGCCGGTGGCTGTGATTGTGCTGAATGGGCATGGTTATGTGGCCGAGGCCAATGCGGAAGCGGTACGTTTGCTGGGCGAGCCTCTGTGTGGTGAGCGTTGGTTAGATATTATCCAACGCTGTTTTGCGCCACAAAAAGATGATGGTCATGAAGTGTCGCTGCGTGATGGGCGGCGAGTGCGGGTGGCGCTGTCCGCAACCGATGCGGGACAGCTCATCTTGATCACTGATTTGACCGACTCGCGCTTGTTACAGGCGCGAGTGAGTAAGCAGCAACAGCTCTCCTCACTGGGCCAAATCTTGGCTTCGGTCGCGCATCAACTGCATGCGCCGCTTTCATCGGCGTTGCTATACGCTGAAGAGTTACAGTCGGCGGCTTTGCAGCCTGAGCAGCGACAGCGTTTTCAGCGCAAGCTGTACGAGCGATTACAGGAGCTCAGTGCGCAAGCGCAGGATATGCGCCGTTTTTGTCGGCAAAATCCACTGTCTAGCAATAGCCCATTGTCGAACAATAGCGAACAGTACGGTACTGAGCTGACCTCTGAGTGTGCTAGTCAGCCGGTGATCCATGATGCTCGTTCGTGCCATTTGTATACCTTAGCCGAAAAAGTGGCGGCGACCGATGCGACGGTGATGATCCAAGGGCCGAGTGGGGTCGGTAAAGAGGTGTTGGCGCGTTTTATCCATCAGCACTCACCGCGAGCCGGTGCGCCATTCGTGGCGATTAA
>NZ_JBOFRH010000456.1:0-2900 GCF_051650925.1 Plesiomonas sp. | reverse complement strand
AACTGCCATAAATCATTAACCCATTTGATGATGATGAGCAATGTCACCCCACTCTATTTTCGCCCGACACGTAATGCCTACGGTATTTTAGGCGGCATTCCACAGAGTGAATTCAGACGTGATGTGATTGAAGCTAAAGTCAAAGCAACGCCAAATGCCGCTTGGCCTATCTACGCGGTGGTCACCAACAGTACCTATGATGGTTTGCTGTACAACACCGGTTTTATCAAAGATACCCTTGATACCAAATTCATTCACTTTGACAGTGCATGGGTGCCCTACACTAACTTCCACCCTATTTACAAAGGTAAATACGGTATGAGTGGTGGCGGTGTCACCGGTAAAGTGATTTATGAAACACAATCAACCCACAAACTGCTGGCCGCATTCTCACAAGCCTCAATGATTCATGTGAAAGGTGAAATTGATAAAGAGATTTTCAGTGAAGCCTACATGATGCATACATCAACATCACCACTGTATGCCATTGTTGCATCAACCGAAACGGCAGCGGCAATGATGAAAGGCAACACCGGCCGCTTGCTGATTGACTCTTCCGTTCAGCGCGCCGTACGTTTTCGTAAAGAGATCAAAAAATTGCGGGCAGAGTCAGACAGCTGGTTCTTTGATGTCTGGCAACCCGATGATATTCAAGATGCAGAGTGCTGGAATCTCAGCCCGAATGAGAAATGGCACGGGTTTAAAGATATCGATGCCGATCATATGTATCTCGACCCGATTAAAGTCACTATTTTGACCCCAGGTCTGGATAAAGATGGCAATTTGGAAGAGAGCGGAATACCGGCGGCTCTTGTCTCTAAATTCCTTGATGAGCAAGGTATTATTGTCGAGAAAACTGGCCCGTATAATATGCTTTTCCTGTTCAGTATCGGTATCGATAAACCCAAAGCGATGCAACTGCTGCGCGGGCTGACTGACTTCAAGCGTGGTTATGATCTGAACTTAAAGGTGAAAAACCTGTTGCCTTCGCTGTATGCTGCTGACCCGCAATTTTACAACGATATGCGGATTCAAGAGCTGGCTCAAGGCATTCATAAACTGACCATTAAACATGATTTACCGAAAATCATGTTCCATGCCTTTGAAGTCTTACCACAAATGATTGTGCCGCCTTATCAGGCATTCCAAGAAGTATTACAAGGCAATACCGAAGAAGTTGCTCTAGAAGATATGGTTGGCAAAATCAACGCCAACATGATCCTGCCGTACCCTCCGGGTGTTCCTCTGATTATGCCGGGTGAAATGGTGACAGAAGAGAGTAAACCGGTGCTGGAGTTTTTGAAAATGCTGGTTGAAATCGGGCGTCACTATCCGGGCTTTGAAACCGATATTCACGGCTGTCACCCGCATGCCGATGGGCGTTACATGGTCAGCGTACTCAAACGTTAACCACAAAGCGTAAATATCAAATAGCCGTTACCGTACAATAACGTTCCCTAAACCCGCATAACATGCGGGTTTATTTTTTATACAGCCCCTCAGTATTTCACCATCAGCACCACGAGGTTAATGGCATTATTTTGCCTCATCACCCCATCACCTCTATACATCTGCTGCTCTACTGATAATATATACAGTAATATTATGACTAATAACTCTATGACGTAACCATGACTGCTCAAGGGCATCTCTTATTTTCTGTTGCTTGCATCGTACTGGCTAAAAAAGCAGGGCTTACTCCGGAATTGATCCAACTCGATTGGTGGCATGCTGTGCCTGCAGCACTGGCAACTGCGCTGCTGCCAGATATTGATCACCCCCGTTCGGTGTTGGGGCAAAAACTGAGATGGATCTCTATCCCAATATCAAAAATTTTTGGTCATCGTGGTTTTACCCACAGTTTGTTGGCCGTGGCCATTGGCTTGTGGTGTTTACTGCACAAGTGGCCAACCTCAATCCCTATCCCTCCCGGAGTGATTGACGCACTGGTCATTGGCTATATGAGCCACTTGCTGGGTGATGCACTGACACCGGCGGGTATTCCACTGTTTTGGCCCGTGAAACAGCGTTTTCGACTGCCGCTACTGCGTTTTCGTACCGGCAGCAATATGGAAACCATTGTCTGTGTGATCTTACTGGCCGGATCGCTGTGGTGGAAACACTGAGTTGTCATTAATACACCGAGCATAATGCGCTAACGGTGCTCCCAAAACAAAAGCCATCAGGGTAAGATCCTGATGGCTTTATTGGTTTTCTCTGTAGATTTAACGGTTCTGACTCATCCTCGATCTTTTAATACTAAAACCCTTAAGTATAGATTTCTCAATCCTAGCATTTTTAATCCTAGAGCCTTCCCCGAGATAGCTTAATCCAACACACATTAACCAGTGATATTCGCATTCAGCTTATACTCGGCTCGTAAGTTTTTTGCTGCATCTACCATGTTAACCAGTGCCAGACGCGTCTCTTCCCAACCACGCGTTTTCAAACCGCAATCTGGATTGACCCACAAGCGCTCTGCTGGAATTTTTTCCGCCGCTTTACGTAACAGCGCTTCCATCCACTCGACACTCGGAATGTTCGGTGAGTGAATATCATATACCCCTGGCCCTATCTCATTCGGGTAATCAAAATGCTCAAATGCATCAAGCAAGTCCATATCTGAACGTGAGGTTTCAATAGTGATAACGTCAGCATCAAGCGCGGCGATGGAGTCAATCACATCATTAAATTCGCAATAACACATGTGGGTGTGAATTTGGGTATCATTTGCCGAACCTGCTGCTGAAATTTTAAAAGCTTGCACCGCCCACGCGAGGTACTCAGCATGTTCAGCTTCACGCAGTGGTAAACCTTCACGCAGTGCCGGTTCATCAATTTGGATAATCCCAATGCCGGCAGTTTCCAGATCAGTGACCTCATCACGCAGTGCCAGCGCT
>NZ_JBOFRH010000455.1:0-2776 GCF_051650925.1 Plesiomonas sp. | reverse complement strand
TGGTGCACCGCAGTTAAATCCAACCGGTGGCACTTGTTAGTTTGGCAGTCTATCGGTTGCCGCGTTTGCAACATAAAACTCCCCGCGCTTTATGGGATCAGTGAATTTAGGGCGGGGAAGATCTTAGCAAGCTAACAGTAAAAGAACATTACGCAATCTGTGTGGGGATCACCGTTTCGGTTGGATAACAGCCAAGCACCTTCAGATAACGCGTTTGCTGTGTCAGGCTGGCAATGGCAGCCTGCATCTGTTCATCTTGTACGTTGCCCTCGATATCCAAATAAAACATCTCTTCCCACGGATGACCATTAATCGGACGAGATTCGAGTTTTGTCATATTGATACCGTGATCGCGCAAAATGAGCAGCGCCTCAACCAGTGATCCGGCTTGTTGGGCGGTTGACATAATTAGCGTGGTTTTGGCTTGTACCTGTGGGGCGACATCAATCGGATTACGGGCTACCACAATAAAACGGCTGATGTTCTCTTGCTGGTTGGCGATACCATTTTTGAGTGAAACCAGACCGTATAACTCACCGCCTTCAGCACTGCTGATTGCCGCAACATGGGGTGATTGCAACTGCGCCACTTTCTGCATCGCGTGTGATGAGCTTTCACAAAACTCCAGTTGTACTTGCCCAAAGGTGGCCAGAAATTGGCTACATTGCTGAATTGGCTGCGGGTGGCTGTAGACCGTATGAATCTGCTCAATACTCTGTACATCATGGGTGGCCAATAAACAGTGCTCTATCGGGTGGGTTAGCTCACCCACAATGGATAATTGTGTGTGTTGCAGCAAATCATAGACATCATTGATAGATCCCGAACTGGTATTTTCAATCGGTAGCACGCCGTAATCTGCCTCACCAGCTTCCACACACTGCAAAATTTCAGCAAAGGTGCGGCAACTAATGTCAATAATGCGCTCTTGGTGGCGCAGTGCATACTTGCGTGATGCTAGATGTGAATATGAGCCGCGCATTCCCAAAAAAGCCACACGGGTAAACTGATGGGTTTCAGGATTTAACTGTTTTTGCAGATACGCCTGCTGGGTGAGCACCGAATCTTCAATAATGGTGTGGTAGATCTGCGTGATGTAGTGAGCATCAAGCTGTAAATCCTCACCGTAACGGATTAATGTTGCCAGCAGCTCTTGCTCGCGAGCAGTATCACGCAGCGCGGTCTGTGTGTTTGCCTTACTGCGGGCCACCTCAAGTGCCAACTGCTTGCGCTCTGCCAGTAATTTTAACAGTGAGCGATCAAGCTGCGTAATGTGTTGGCGGATCCCGTTTAAATCTTGAGTCATGGCCTGCATCCTTGGTATCAGCAAAAAAATAAACAAAAAAGGGTGAGTAAAAACAGTAAAAAAAAACCTCCCGTAGAGGGAGGCTTACTGTTCGTCTTTGATTTGTTTTTAACGCAAGTCGTACGAGCAGCCCCCTAGCGTGCGGCACTAAAGCTAAAAAAGAAATCAAAGAAAAACAGCGTCATATTCATATTTATTCCTATACCTCTTATCTCTGGATCACACCAGCATACAATAAGTGCCGAGTGTGAGATGTTAACAGTTGTTGAAAAACGTTGATGTCTTAAAGTAGCGAGAAGGGGAGGATATTGTCAATTTTTTTATCTGTGAGAATTTGGGTTTATTGATAAACAAAACGCACCGTAAACGGTGCGTCAGTCGTATGTTTAATATGTGCTGTTAAGGTGTAGATTGTTAAAACAACAGCATTTGTGTATTTAAAACGCCTCTTCCTCTTCATCAGAGATCGCTTCTGCAGTGTCATCTTGCACTCGGTTTGACTCTTTAACGCTCTGCGTTGAACGGCGAGACTCGTTCTTGTGCTGCAATTTATTTAGCTGACGTTCTAGTTTTAGCAGCATCTCATTAATTGCCGCATACATATCAATATGTTGTGCACTTGCAACCAGTTGTCCGTTCGCAATACCGATATTTGCTTCTGCAATAAACTCGCCTTGTGGATTTTTGCTCAAGATCACATGCGGTTTAATCAGCGGAGTTTGCCATTTTTCTAACTTAGCCAGACGGTCTTCCACGTGCTCACGAATTGCCGGGGTGATGTCCATTTGTTTGCTAGTAATGTTAACTTTCATAGGCTTACCTCTGTGTCTGTACCGCCATTGGGCTTAACTTCAGAATACTCAATCAGAATAAATAAAGTGTGATTCAGATCACATTACTGTGCTGAGTTATCTTCAGAGCAACAAAGTGTGATGCTGGCGGATAAAAACAGAGAAGATTACTTGCTGTTCTTTTTTGGCTGAGGCAGGATAGGAAAATTAGGGCAATAAATGGAATCGGCTTGTTGATTTCTTTCGCTTTTAAAACAGTGTGTTGATGAAAAATTGTGACGTTGTTCTCCTCTGCTTTGCCGTTGTGTCTCGTTCATATTGCTCAAGCCCCCCTTCTTTTGTTTGCGGATAACTCTTGTCAGTGAATAACTTCTGTTAGCGGATAGCGCCGTGATTGAGAATTTGGCAACTGACTCTCTGTTTCGCGTTGTTGTTAAATATCCCATTTAGTTTTTATTCTGCCGCTGATGACTCCCTCCATCTGAGCCGGTAGTTATCAAAGACGATGCTAAAATTACAATAAAAAAAAGCGCACTGAAAGTCAGTACGCTTTTGTCGGGTTTTACATCACCCAATTCTTGCCGTTCTTACAGCATTCGCCACCATAACTGCAGCGTCATTTTTGCAAATAACGTTTATACTGCGATACAGCCTTGCACACGCCAGAGCAAAGGGTGAT
>NZ_JBOFRH010000454.1:0-3682 GCF_051650925.1 Plesiomonas sp. | reverse complement strand
TACACCTCAACACCCATCTCGCGGGCAACCCGCAGCAAACCACGCACCAGCAGTGCCGGTTGTACCGATCCGGCATGCGGGCTAAATACGGCCTCTTGGTGAACAGATGAACCACACATTTTCGTGACGTTGTCACTTTCAACCGATTGCCACTGATTAATTCCTGCCTGATTAAGGGCGTCAATGACCGGTGTCATGCCGCCTTGCTGTGCCCGATTGGTCGCAGTATAGAGTGTTCCCTCCAGCCGTAAATCAGCCTGAATCTGGTGTTTTTGGCAGAATTGGTCAATTTCATGTACTGCCTGCTCTGACACTTTAACCAACCATTGAGCCTGCGCTTCACCAAAAAGCTTTTTGAGGGAAAGGTATTTTGCCGACCAAGTTAGTAAGCAGCCGCCGTTACGCCCTGATGCACCACTGCCACTGAGGTTTTTTTCCAGCACCACAATACGCTGTGCGGGGTTGGCCTGTTTTAGGGTGATGGCACACCATAATCCGGTAAAACCGGCACCCACGATACAGATATCGGTCTGCTGATGGCCGGTTAGCGGTGATTTTTCAGTCTGATCTTGTGGTTGGCTATCTGCTTCACGGGCCAGCGCCTGATCCATCCAAAAAGAGTGCGTAAATGGGGTAGACATAGTGAACTCCTGGTAGTTGTTCAAAACAGGATTTTGTATCCCTGAACCGTGTTATGCATTACGCCAGCGTTGTGTGCGAGCCAGCAAAGTGCGGCTGAAGAACAACTGCAATAATTTAATACTGGTGGCGGCTAACAAGATCAAACTGGCCATTGCGGCAGCAGAGGCGGTATCACCTGAATCTTCCATATTAAGTACGGCAATAGAGGCTAAAATACTGTCACTGGAGTACAAAAAAATCACCGCTGAGGTTGTGGTCATGGCGTTAACAAACAGATAGATAAAGATCTCAAGCAGTGCTGGCAGGCAAACCGGCAATGTGACTCGCCAGAAAGTTCGCCATTGTGAAAGTTTTAGAGATACAGCCACCAGCTCAAGCTCTCGTGGAAGCTGTTTTAAACTGGTAAGGGCGGTCATGTGGCCAACGGTGTAATAGTGGATCACACAAGACAGCATCAATAACGGAAGCGTACCGTACAGCCCATGAAAAGGGTTGCCCGGAGTATTAAAAAAGAAGATATAGCCCAAGCCGAGAACAATGCCCGGTACTGCCAGTGAAAACATGGCTAACAGATGCATCAGATGGCGCAGAGGGGCAAAATATTGGCCTTTTTCCTGTATCCATGCCAACAGTACAATCACGGTAGTGCCAAAAATGGCACTAAAAAACCCCAACTGGAGAGTATTCGTGAAAGGCTGCCAGCCATATACGCTGTTGCTCTCAAATGCATAATGGTCAAATGTCAGCGTGAGATTGTAGGGCCAGAACTGCACCAGAGATCCATATACCGCCATGCCGACCAGTGCCAAAAAAAGTACGGCCCAAAGTCCACACCACAACAACGCCAGCAGATCACGCAGCCGATGTGGTGATGGCTGATACGGTACCGCTCGAGAGCTGCTTTGCTCTTGCATACGGCTTCTCACTCGGTGTTCAATAGCAAAACTGGCTATCGCCGGCAATAACAGCAGCACACTGGCAACTGCCCCGAGCGAGAAGTTCTGCATACCAATCACCTGACGGTAGATATCGGTTGCTAACACATTGAATTGCCCGCCGATCACTTTTGCTACCCCGAAATCACAAATAACCAGCGTAAACACCGTAATGGCGGCGCTGATTAACCCGTAACGGGCGGTAGGCAACGTGACCGTAATAAACGTACGCCATGCGGGGCTGCCAAGCACGCGGGCAGATTCATATAGCCTTGCATCACTGTGGCTTAATGCGGTGATTAAGATCATCAGTGCATGTGGGAAACACCAAAACCCCAGCCCAATAATAATCCCCAGCGGCCCGTAAATACTGAATTCGCCCAGTAGCCCTTTTGCAACACCCTGATTGCCAAACCAGTACACCAGACTGATCGCTGGCAGTAATGAGGGCATCAGTAGCGGGATCAAACCTATCAATCGGAACAGGCTTTTGCATGGCATCTGCGTACGTGTTAGCGCATAGGCATAACCAAACGCGACAGTGATCACCAGCAGCGTAATACTCACTCCCAGCATTAGTGTGTTGCCCACCGTACGGCCCAAATTGGCCGATGTTAGGTAGTGGCGAAAATTGTCAAAACCTACCCATGCGCCGTCGGTATTTTGCAGGCTTTTTTGCAACATACTGAGCACCGGTAGCAACAGGCCACCACAGAGCAGCGCAATACCCAGTATCAGTAAAACAAGCTGCGCACACTTATCGCCATTCCAGCGGCGGGTTATCTGTTGCCAAACAGAATAACGGGTAGCTGACATACTGCGTTGAGAAGACGTATTGGTGGGAAGAGAGTCCATACTGCTCATGAGGCCTCCTGAAGTGGAAAGGTGCGCATTGCCTCATCAGCCCACTGCAAAGAGCACGGCATACCGGTTTCCCAGCCAGCAGATTCGCTGTAAGGACGCTGTACTAATAGTGTTTGCGGGCCAAGATAGGTGTCGGCAGTACAAATAAAGCGTTGTGATGTACCTAGAAACTCAATTTGCTCGATCCGTGCCTGTAGGCCTTGTTCAGAAGGCGGCGTTAAATGAATCGCTTCAGGTCGGATAGCTAATTCGAGTTTATTGCCAGAAAATACCGCGTTATCTACCCGCAGCGGGTGCTTGTTCAAACGCACTTCACGCGGATTCATTGCTAGCGCGGTAATAAAATTCATATTGCCAACAAAACTGGCCACAAAACGGTTAGCAGGCTGGTGGTAGATCTCACTGGGTGTTCCAATCTGAACAATACTGCCCTGATCCATCACCACAATACGATCGGCCATCGTTAAGGCCTCTTCCTGATCATGTGTGACCATAATGGTGGTGATGCCTAAACGTTGTTGAATTGATCGGATCTCCGTACGTAAGTGCGTTCGCACCAGTGCATCGAGTGCACTCAGCGGCTCATCGAGCAGTAATAATCCGGGGGATAGAGCCAGAGCACGAGCCAGCGCAACCCGCTGTTGCTGGCCGCCGGAGATCTGGCTCGGGTATTTATGAGATTGTTCTGTTAATCCAACTAGTGCCAGCCAGTGATTGACCCGTTCCCTGAGTACGTCTTTGGTCAGTTTTAGTGTTTGTAAACCAAAGGCAATATTTTCTGCCACCGTCAGGTTTGGAAAAAGCGCATAAGATTGAAAAACAATACCAAAATCACGTTGTTGTGGAGGAAGCAAGGTTATTTCGTTTCCGCCTTGCGATACCGTTCCACTGTCAGGGTAATCAAGGCCGGCAATTGCTCGCAATAATGTTGTCTTACCACAGCCAGATGGCCCGAGAAAACAGACAAACTCACCTTGTTCGATATGAAGCGAAATCTCTTTAAGCGCCCAAAATGCGCCAAAGTGCTTATTCAGATTCTGGATCTGCAGATAGGGCTGGTTCATTATTCAACTCACTGCTGTCTTGGTATATACCAGTTTGACGATCAATTATGACCTGCACATGAACAGAATATGACTGATGTATGACAAGAGAATGACTTAGCGGGATAGGTGATCCTGTTTGAAGAGGGGGACAAGTCTGAAATACGGTTTTTGTAGGATAGGGAAACCAAGATGATT
>NZ_JBOFRH010000453.1:0-1187 GCF_051650925.1 Plesiomonas sp. | reverse complement strand
AGTTTGCGCCGCTTTAACCGCAATTTCGGCAGTTTCCAGATCACGAATTTCGCCCACCATTACCACATCAGGATCTTGGCGTAAAAATGCCCGCAGGGCGCTGGCAAAGGTTAGCCCCGCCCGGGTGTTGATTTGGGTTTGATTCACACCACTGAGGTTGATCTCCACCGGATCTTCAGCGGTTGATATATTCCGTTCAGGGGTATTTAAGCGGGCAAGGCCGGTATATAGGGTCACGGTTTTACCGCTACCGGTTGGGCCGGTGACTAAAATTAGCCCCTGCGGACGTGCCAGCACCGCTTTATATAGCGCCTTATCCTGTTCGGTAAAGCCAAGCTGGTCAATATCAAGCCGTGCGGCAGAAGAGTCGAGAATACGCAGCACCACTTTTTCACCGAACAGGGTCGGCAGGGTAGATACCCGCAGATCAATCGCCGTGCCTTCACTGAGTTTTAGCTTGATGCGGCCATCTTGTGGAATGCGACGCTCGGCGATATCGAGTTTACTCATTATTTTCAGGCGGGCGGCAAGGCGCTGCGCCAGCTTTTGTGGCGGGCTGGTGATCTCTTGCAATACGCCATCAATACGAAAACGGACTCGATATTGCTTTTCATACGGCTCGAAGTGAATATCTGAGGCTTTTACCCGTACGGCACGGCTGAGCATTTGGTTGATAAAGCGCACAATCGGTGCTTCATCATCTTCATCGGCGATTTCGGTGTTATCCACCGTGTGGGTATCGGCATCTAGCTCGTCGAGTTGTTCGAGCGTGCCGGCATCGGCAGCCGTATTAATATCATCCACCCGCTTGCCGGTCAGTTTTTCTATTTTGGCATACAGTTCGGTTTTATCGGCCTGTACTAATTCGATATTTTTGCCCGTGGCAAAACGAAAGGCATCGGCGGCTTTGTAATTATTGGTATCGAGGATGGAAAGATAAAGTGTATCTTCGTTTTCAAAAAGTGGGATGGATTTATATTCGATGACTAAAGGAAGAAGGCTATGAAATTTTTTAAGTTCAAATTCTGAATTACTCATGGTTATTATTGTATTCATACTGCTAGATAAGGGGGGAGCTCCCCCCATTTTTAATAATTAGCACAAGCCATCTGTTTTACACTTTCCAGACGCTTCCCAAGTGACTTTTCCACTTTGAAGTGTTGGCGTTAGTATATAATTTTCTGTTG
>NZ_JBOFRH010000452.1:0-4194 GCF_051650925.1 Plesiomonas sp. | reverse complement strand
TCGAGCAAAATTTGGCGAACACTGCTTGGCAATTGATCGCCATAACCGAATATTTTAAAGCGCTCAACCAGATAACAGGTGAACATTCCGCAGATAAATACCGGTACGGTGACAGGAGACATCCGCAGTAAAAATTCGGCAAAATTCCAGCCAGCACGGTCAGCAATGATCAGATTCTGGGGCTCACCCACCATGGTCATTACACCACCGAGTGCAGTACCAATGGCGGCATGCATCATCAGGCTGCGCAAAAAGGCCCTGAAATTCTCCAAATCCTGCTTACGCTTGTCGTCATTGAGTTTACTGTCATTGCTGCTGTCGTGCTCATCAGCCACACCATCACCCGAAGCAACTTTGTGGTAGATAGAGTAAAACCCGACCGAAACACTGATAACAACGGCCACCACAGTTAACGCATCAAGAAATGCAGATAAAAATGCTGCAACAAAGCAAAAAGCCAGTGAGAGGGTGGTTTTTGATTCAATTTTAAGCAGCAGTTTTGTAAATACAAACAGCAAAAGCTGCTTCATAAAGTAGATGCCTGCCACCATAAAAATCAGCAGCAATAGCACTTCAATATTGGCCACCAACTCATGCTTCACATGCTCGGGGCTGGTCATGCCAATGGCAATCGCTTCAATCGCCAGTAAACCGCCCGGTTGAAGCGGGTAGCATTTGAGAGCCATGGCGAGGGTAAAGATAAATTCTGCGATCAGTGTCCAACCCGCAACAAAAGGGTCAACAAAAAAGAACAGGATTGGGTTGATGATCAGAAAACAGATAATGGCCAGTTTGTACCAATCCGGCGATTTTCCTAAGAAATTCCTAAGAAACGCGCGGGAGAACGTGATTTCCATGAGTATTTTCTCGTTATCAAGGCAGTGACGTAAAGTGTCTGAGACAAAATGTCTGTAACGTATATTGTAGGATGTTAGCAGAATGACAAATTGATATAGCTCAGTCTAGTGCCGTATAACAATAAAACATAAATAAAACATATTGTTGCACATAATCGTAAGGTAAATAATTTGTGCGCTATTTTGTAATGAATCGTGAGTGAAATGCTGATTTTTGAGCTTGATCGCGGTATCTAAAATGAAACAGTGATGCATGTATAGTATGCCTTTAAGAGTGAATAACGTCATTAAATGGGTCTTTCAGCATATTTACGATAATTTGCCACTGTTCTTCAGTATACTGCCGGGTATTAATGTGTGTTATAGCTATTACATTTGCGATCATCTGGTATGATGAGCTCAAGCAAAAGATAAAATAAATAGATGGATAACGAATACCATGGTAATTAAGGCGCAAAGCCCCGCCGGATTCGCAGAAGAGTACATCGTTGAAAGCATTTGGAATAATCGTTTTCCACCCGGCTCTATTTTACCGGCGGAACGTGAGCTGTCAGAGCTGATAGGTGTAACTCGAACGACACTTCGCGAAGTCTTGCAACGTTTGGCCCGTGATGGCTGGTTAACCATTCAGCATGGCAAACCAACAAAAGTGAATAACTTTTGGGAAACGTCAGGGTTGAATATTCTTGAAACGTTAGCCCGACTGGATCATGACAGCGTTCCTCAACTGATTGATAATTTGCTGTCAGCCCGTACCAATATCTCTTCCATTTATATTCGTGGCGCACTGCGTAACAGCCCTGAGCGTGCACTGTCACTGCTGCATGAAATCACCACTATTGACGATACTGCAGAAGCTTATACTGATTTGGATTACCGTGTATTTCAGGGGCTGGCGTTTGCATCCGGAAACCCTATTTATGGCTTGATCCTTAATGGGTTGAAAGGGCTGTATTCACGGGTAGGCCTGTACTATTTCTCTAATCCTGATGCCCGTAAATTAGCAGCAGATTTCTATACTCAACTGGCCGCTATGTGCGAGAACAAGCAATTTGACACTATTTTTGCACTTGTTCGCCAATACGGTATCGACAGTGGTTTAATCTGGCATGGCATGCGTGAAAATATCCCTGAAGATATTGCTGATCACCGCCGTTAAGCACTGATTTAAAACATACTATTAGACGTAATATGAAACGGCATGTATAGACATGCCGTTTGGTTTTTTGCCCGATATGGGTTAAATCTGAAAACTACTGTCACCGGCTCTTGGCGGGCAACGTTCAATTAACTCTGCTTTCCCTTCAGCATTAACCTCTTCTAGATAAACATCAAACCCCCACAACCGGTAGATGTGTTTCATCACCTCTTTACGGCTTTTTGCCAACGGCACGCGATCATGCATAACATGCCGTAATGTCAGTGACCGATCACCGCGCAGTGCCACATTCCAGACCTGAACGTTAGGCTCTAAATTGCTCAGATTGTACTGGGTCGAGAGTGCTTCACGGATTTTGCGATACCCTTCATCATTATGGATCGCGGGGATCTCAAGGTAATTATTTCGATCATTATCCAGTACCGAGAAAAACCGGAAATCTCGGATCAGTTTTGGCGATAAAAACTGGCTAATAAAACTCTCATCTTTAAAATTACTCATGGCAAAGTGCAGTGTTTTTAGCCAATCACTTCCGGCAATATCAGGGAACCAACGTCTGTCTTCTTCGGTTGGTTCTTGGCAAATGCGTTTTATATCTTGAAACATAGCAAAACCAAGAGCATATGGGTTTATACCGCTGTAATACTTACTGTTGTAAGGTGGCTGATAAACCACATTGGTATGGCTGTGCAAAAACTCAAACATGAAGCGGTCGGTCAGTTTTCCCTCATCATAGAGATGATTAAGAATGCTGTAGTGCCAAAAAGTTGCCCACCCTTCATTCATGACTTGAGTTTGCTTTTGTGGGTAAAAATATTGGCTGACTTTACGCACAATTCTCACGATTTCACGCTGCCATGGCTCTAAAAGAGGGGCATGTTTTTCGATAAAATAGAGTAAGTTCTCTTCCGGTTCGGGCGGGAAACGGACTTGGGTTAATTCGCTGTCTTTTTCTTTACGGGGGATAGTGCGCCAAAGCTCATTGACCTGACTTTGCAGATACTCCTCACGGTTTTTTTGCCGCATTTTCTCCTCTTGCAGAGAGATTTTTTGCGGCCGCTTATAGCGATCAACCCCGTAGTTCATCAGCGCATGGCAAGAGTCGAGGATTTTTTCTACCTCATCCACCCCGTATTTCTCTTCACAATCACTGATGTAGTGCTTGGCAAACAGCAGGTAGTCAACAATTGAACCGGCATCTGTCCACGATTTGAACAGATAGTTATTTTTAAAAAATGAGTTATGGCCATAGCTGGCATGTGCAATCACCAGAGCCTGCATGGTGATGGTGTTCTCTTCCATCAGATAGGCAATACAAGGGTTAGAGTTGATCACAATTTCATATGCTAATCCCATGTGGCCATGTTTGTAATTTCGCTCAGTTTCAATAAATTTACGGCCAAATGACCAGTGGCTGTAGTTGATAGGCATGCCAATGCTCGAGTAGGCATCCATCATCTGTTCGGCAGTGATAATCTCTATCTGATTGGGGTAGGTGTTTAAATGGTAGAGTTTTGCTACCCGATCAATCTCTTGGTGATATTGCTCAAGCAGAGCGAAAGTCCAGTCAGGGCCATCGCTCAGCGGGGCTTCATGGCCGATATGTGGCGGATGTGGTGCTGTGATGTGCTGTGTTGTGCTGTCGTTGCTTTCCATCTTGCATCCTCCTTATGCCGCTTGCTTGCGGAACAGCTCGCGGAATACCGGATAGATATCTTCTACGCCCCGAATATGTTGCAGCGTAAAGTTCGAGAACTGCGCATGCAGGGTTTCATATTCACGCCACAAGGTTTGGTGTGCCCGCCGTGTTATTTCGATATAGCTGTAGTAGCGGACAAACGGCAAAATTTTCTCCTGCAACAACTGGCGGCAATGTGGAGAATCATCGGCCCAGTTATCACCGTCAGAGGCTTGTGCTGCGTAAATATTCCACAGCGAAGCGGGATAGCGCTTTTCCATGATCTCTTGCATCAGTTTTAGTGCGCTGGAAACAATGGTGCCACCGGTCTCTTGTGAGTAGAAAAACTCATGCTCATCAACCTCTTTCGCCTGTGTATGGTGGCGGATGTAGACCACTTCCACGTTTTTGTAAGTACGAGATAAGAACAGATACAGCAGAATATAGAAGCGCTTTGCCATATCTTTGGTGGCTTGATCCATTGAGCCTGAAACGTCCAT
>NZ_JBOFRH010000451.1:0-12721 GCF_051650925.1 Plesiomonas sp. | reverse complement strand
AGATCTTTAGAGTTCATCATATATGTGCCGTGTTCATCTTCGAACGCGCTCATATATTCTCCCGGACGCTGGGCCTCTTCGATCAGATACATCTTATCGGTCGGTGCGCCTGCGCCAAGCGTGGGTTCGCTGGCCAGTTCAGTAGCCGGATCGATCGTTTGGACGGCAATCGGCTCTTGTTTATGCACAATGTTGCCGGTGTCGTCTTCTTTGCCTTCGTGCATTTTGTACTCCCAGCGGCAGGCATTGGTGCAGGTGCCTTGGTTGGGATCACGTTTGTTGATGTAGCCTGAAAGCAGGCAGCGGCCAGAATAAGCCATGCACAGAGCGCCGTGTACGAAGATCTCTAGCTCCATATCCGGTACATTCTGGCGGATCTCTTCTATCTCATCGAGTGATAACTCGCGTGATAAAATGACTCGCGTTAACCCCATGCTTTTCCAGAATTTTACGGTCGCCCAGTTTACAGCATTGGCCTGTACTGAAAGATGAATATCAATTTCAGGGAAGGCTTCACGTACCATCATGATCAGGCCTGGATCTGACATGATCAATGCATCAGGCTGCATATCGACAACCGGTTTGAGATCCCGCAAAAATGTTTTTAATTTTGAGTTATGCGGGGCAATGTTGACGACAACGTAGAATTTTTTGCCTTGCGCGTGGGCTTCATTAATGCCGATTTGCAGGTTTTCATGGTTGAATTCATTGTTACGCACACGCAGGCTGTAACGTGGCTGTCCGGCATACACGGCATCTGCACCATAGGCAAAGGCATAGCGCATATTTTTCAGGCTGCCGGCGGGCGACAAAAGTTCGGGTTTAAACATGGTGGTCTCTTTAGATATCTGATAACAAATCAGTCGTGCCCAACCTGATTGGGAACGGTTTTACGGCATGCAGTTGCCGCAGCGCGCGCATTCTAGCACGGCCTGCGGCAAGAGTGTGATCGGGGTTACGCTTTCTCGGCAAAACCGCCTAATGCTGCAACCAGCTGTTGCAGCATAGCGGCCACTTCGCCACACATCAGTGAAAAATCGGCATCAAAACGCTGGGCGGTATCTTCACGATCAATATCATCATTTTGCTCGCGCAGAGCATCGGCAAATTTCAGACGTTTTAATGAGCCATCATCGCACAGCATAAAACTGATGCGATCTTGCCAATCAAGTGCCAGCTTGGTGACCATTTTTTTCGCTTCAATGTGCGCGATGATCTCATCACACACCAATTCTTGCTGTTTACAGCGGATCACCCCGCCATCTTCTAAAATAGATTTAAGCTCTGCCTCTTCGAGCAGGTTAAAACTGGCCGGTACATCACCACTGCGCACCCATTCGGTTAAGGTCAGTTCAATTGGCTTTTGCACATTTAATGGCAGCACCGGCAGGCTGCCGAGTGATTTACGCAGCAGAGCCAGCAGATCTTCTGCCCGCTTTGCTGAAGCTGCGTCAATCATGATCAAGCCCTGTGTCGTATCAATCCAAGCGAGGGTTTGGCTACTTTTGGTGAAGGCACGCGGCAGCAGGGTTTGCAGCACTTCATCTTTAATGCTGTCTTTCTCGGTTTTTTTCAATTTGCGCTGCTGCTCTGCTTCAAGGCGTGCCACTTTTGCAGAGACCGCTTCTTTGATGACCGTTGCGGGCAGCATCTTCTCTTCTTTGCGCGCGCAGAGCAAAATTTGCCCCTGCGTGGCATGCACAAAGGCATCAGCATTGCGGCCAAGAGGAGAAACCCAACCGAATTTGGCCATATCCTGACTGCCACACGGAGTAAACGCAAAATCAGCCAACTGTTTTTCTAGCATTTCTGTTTGCAAGCTGATATCGCGGCTGAAGCGGTAGACCATGAGATTTTTAAACCAGAGCATAAGACTTTCCGTGGGAAGAGAGAGTAATGCGCACAATAATAACGGATCAGGCTTTATCTTGTCGTCTTATCCGGCACAATGCGTAGTAATTATCTGTTTTCCTGTGTGTAACGAAGTGGATCAATATGACTGAAAAACGATTAAAAATAGTGCATACCGCCGACTGGCACTTAGGACACCATCTACACGGGTATGATCGCAGTGCCGAGCATCAGGCATTTTTAGATTGGCTACAGGCTACACTGTTGCGTGAGCAGGCTGATGTATTGCTGGTGGCTGGCGATCTGTTTGATTCGGCAAATCCGCCGGCATCCGCATGGCAAATGTTGTACCGTTTTTTGGCACACATTACCCGCCAGATGCCGCATTTAAATGTGGTGATGATTGGTGGAAATCATGACTCGCCCAGTAAATTAGATGCGCCACATGAACTGCTGCGCGCTTTTAACTTGCATTTAATCGGCGCAATCAGCCGTGATCAGCACGGTGAGCTGGAAACCGAACGCCTGCAAATTCCGTTGCTTGATGCCGAAGGTCAAGTGTGTGGCACTGTGCTGGCGGTGCCCTTTTTGCGTAGTGCTGATTTGCGCGGAACGGAAGATACCGAAGATCGGTTGTTATCAGGCGTACGGGCAGTGTATCGCTCGGCAGTCGCGGCGGCAGAGACTCAGCGTGGTCTTGCACCTATCCCACTAATAGGAATGGGGCATGCGTATATGGCGGCAGGGCAATTATCGGAGATGTCGGAGCGCCGTGTGCTGGGGGGGAATCAGCATGCACTACCGGCAGATATTTTTCCCCCGGCACTCAGTTATGTGGCGCTCGGACACCTGCACATGGCGCAGCGCGTGGCGGGTACTGAGCATATTCGCTACAGCGGCTCGCCGCTGCCGTTGTCACTGGCTGAGCACAATTATCGGCACCAAGTTCTGCTGTGTGAGTTCGCTGGCGCAACGTTATTGCAGATTACACCGCTGTATGTACCACGTTATTGCGACATGTTGCGCTTACCGGGAAAACCACTGCCGCTAAGTGAAGTATTGTCACAGCTTGAGCAGTTACATACTGAGCCTTTACCGCGGGCACAGCAGCCTTTCCTTGAGGTTCAGGTTTTACTGGATAAACCGATTGCCATGCTGCGTGAAAAAATTGCAGCCGTGTTGACAGGAAAGGCCGTACGTTTGGCAAAAATCAGTGTGACCTATCCGCCAAAAACACAGGGGATATTGCCACGCCAGACACTGGCTGAACTCAAACCCGAAGAGGCGTTTCGCCTTTGCTATCAGCGCCGTTTTGCCGGAGACCCTGAACCGGCCTTGCAGCAGGCTTTTAATGAGTTGTTGGCGCATACTGAAGAGCTTGAACAGGGCGAAGAGAGGGCAAAATCATGAAAATTATCGCCTTACGCGGAGAGAACTTAGCCAGCCTACAGCAAGAGTTCAGCATTGATTTTGCTCAGGGCATTTTGGGGGATGCAGGGCTGTTTGCCATCACCGGCAACACGGGGGCAGGAAAAAGTACCTTGCTCGATGCTATCTGTCTGGCGCTGTATGACCGTGTTCCACGCTTACAAAGTAACCGCAAAAATGACCCTCAAATTGGGCGGGAAGATGATCCGAACCGCATTGCCGCCAATGATGTGCGCAATATTTTACGGCGTGGGGCAACTGAAGGCTTTGCTGAGGTAGATTTTAGTACCGAAGAGGGGGTTATCTACCGCGCTCATTGGCGTGTTCGCCGGGCGCGTAATCGCGCAGAGGGCCGCTTGCAGCAAAGTGAAATGTGGCTGGAAAATTTGCATGATCAAACTCGCTATGCGGGTAAAAAAACCGAAGTGCTGGCGCGCATTGAAACCCTGTTGGGGTTGACGCTGGATCAGTTCCAGCGGGCCGTATTGTTACCACAAGGGGATTTTGCCGCCTTCTTAAAGGCCGGTATTGATGAGCGTGCTGCGCTACTCGAGCGAATGACGGGGGGCGAAATTTACTCGCGCCTATCACAACAGGCTTATACACGGGCACGGGAAGAGGAGCAGGCACTTACTCAACTTACCGCACAGTTGGGTGATGTAGCCTTATTGAGTGAGCCTGAAAAACAGGCGCTGCAACAACAGTACGCACAACTACAGCAGCAGCTTATTGCAGAAGAGGCACGTAGTGATCAGGTTCGTGAGCAACAGAACCTACTACGTCAGCAAGATGAACTGCAAACAGCGTTACAGCAGGCGCAGCAGCATGCCGATAGACAGCAGACACAACAAGAGAACCTTGCACCGCGTATTGCTTATTTACAGGATGTTGAGCGTATTCAGCCTGCGCGAACGCTATTACAACGGCTGAGCGAAGCAGATCGCCAGCAGCTACGGGCGACCGAGCAGTGTGTGTTGCAACAGAAAACTATTTTGCAAAGTGAGCAATCACTATCAGATATCAGCCAGCAAATAGAAGCAGCACAGGCGCGTTATATACAAACTGATACCCAGTGGGAAATGCTGGAGCCAAAACTGAAAACCGGTGCTGCGCTTGAGTTGCAAATGGCTGATATTGGCGTGCGCCAGCAGACACTACAGCGTACTGAACGGGATCAGAAACAGCAGTTAGATAACGGTCAGTATCAGCTTGATGGCCTATCGCGTCAGGTATCAGAAAGAAAGCGAGCGCTTACTAATGCTGAATCTGTACTGCAAAGTTTGCATACCGTTGCCAGTATTGCGGCGCAATATAAGCCTCTGCATGATGCACTCGAGCAATACCGGCATAGTCATCAGCATATAGAACAGTGGCAAAAAAGTGCGTTGTCACTCAGTGAAACCTTGCCTGCACAACAAAAAGCCCAGCAACAGCAATCTGATCTCATCAGGAAAACTGAGCAACAAACGGCTGAGCTTGGCCATGCGCCTGATGAGCAAACCCGCAATCTCTGGCATCAAGAGCAGCACCAGATCACCCAGCAACAGAATACTTATCAAAAACAGATTGAGTTACTGCAACGTATCAGCAACCGCAGTGAGCACTGGCTGCATCTTAACCAGTCAATTATCGCCGAGCAGCAAAAGCAGCATGATAATCAGCAACAAATTGCCGCAACCGAACACAGTATTGCAGAGTATGAGCAGCAGCGTGTTCGGCTACGCGCCCAGCATAGTGAGGCTCAATATACACTTGAGCAGATGCGCACGACCGTAGAGCTAGATGCATTCCGCCCGCAGCTTAAAAGTGGCCAACCCTGCCCGTTATGCGGAGCCACTGACCACCCTTATCAGGCCGCCGCACCGCAAATGCAGAGTTTGTTGTCATTGCAGCAACAGCGCCTGCGTGAGCTGGAGACGCAACTACGTAAAACCGAAACTGAGCAGCAAACCCTGCGCCACTGGCTGCAACAAAACACGCTACAACAACCTCAGCAGCAACGCCAGTTGGCACAATGGCTGACCCAGCGGGAAGAGCACAGTCGTGAACTTCACGATGCCGTACAGAATATTGCCGAACCCGAGATTGCACTGGCATGGGCTGATCTTGAACGTACCCAGGTTGTGGCTGTCTGGACTCAGGCGCTTGAGCAGCAACATCTTCATCTGAAAAAACAGATGCAAGAGAGTGAGCTGCAATTGCGGCGTTTGCAAAGTGCCCAGCAAAAGCAAGAGCAACTGCAGCAGCAGCGCCTACAACTGAGTCTGCAACTGAGCAAAGAGCAGCAAACGCTAGCTCGCTTACAGCAAGAGATAGTTCAGACTCACGATCAGAAAACGCATCTTGATGAAAAAATCGCTCACGAACAACAGCAGCAACAGCAGCGAGCAACCAGTATCAGTGAGCAGTTTGGCCATACGCAGTGGTTAAACTGGATAACCCAGCCACATGCCCAGCAGCAACTGCAGATGTTGCAACAGCAAACCGAGCAGTATATCCAACAAAAAAATCAGCAAGAGCAGCTATTGGGAAGTTTGCGCGAACTTGAACCCCAATGCGCAGAGCTTGCTGCCGTGATCCAACAGCGTCAACAGCAATACAATGAACTGCAACAGCAAAAAGCACAGCTTCAGCAGCAACATCAGCAGCATAAAATTGCGCGATCTCAACTGCTGGGAAATAGCCCGCTGGCGATGATTGAACAACAGGCTAAAACTGCACGTAATGAAGCAGAAAAACAGTATCAACAGCTTCAGCGCCAGTATCAGGTGTTACAGCAAAAAGAGGCGGCAGATAAAGCAACCTTGAAAACCCTGCAAGAGCAGCAGCAGCATGCGCTGGAGCGGTATCAGCAATCACTCACTGCATGGCAGGAGGCTCAGCAACAGTACTCATGTACTGAAACGGAATTGTTGGCATGGTTAGAGCGTGATCCTGCATGGTTGCAAAGTGAACGATCCGCGCTGCAAGCGTATGAAAAAGCATACAATGATGCCTTTACCCGTTTACATGAACGGCAAACACAGTTGCAGACACTACAACCGCGTGCAGCGCAGGCACAGTGCACGTTATCTGAATGGGCAGTGGCCGCCAATATTGAGCCTACCGCTCTGTTTGCCCATGTGCAGCAGCAATTACAGCAGTATCGCGATCAGTTATTTACGCTCAAGACCACACTGCATCAGGCAGAGGAAGCTGCACTGCGTGCCGGTGATCTGCAACAGCGAATCATTGAGCAGCAAGTGCAAACCGAACGTTGGTTACAGTTAAATGATCTTATCGGCTCGGCCAGCGGCAATAAGTTCCGCACTTTCGCGCAAGGTTTGACACTTGAACACCTGTTACTGGCCGCAAATGAACATCTGTGCGATCTTGCTCCGCGTTATGAATTAATGCGGGTGCCAGACAGCACCTTATCGTTGCAGGTTATCGATCATGATATGGGGGATGAAGTACGCGCCGTTGAGTCTTTATCCGGTGGTGAAACGTTCTTGTTCTCGCTGGCGCTGGCACTTGCATTGGCTTCATTGTGTGCTGATACGCGCCGTTTGGGTACGCTGTTTATTGATGAAGGATTTGGTACGCTTGATCCCGACAGCTTAGAGCAGGCACTCTCGTGCCTTGATGCGTTACAAGCGGAAGGGCGTCAGATTGGCGTAATTTCACATGTCACAACGCTGGTTGAACGGATTGGTACACGCATTGCCGTAGAAAGTATCGGCGGAGGGTGCAGCCAAATCCGTATTTTAGCCCGCTAGTTCAGTCTCAAAAAACAGATCAAAATGTTCATGAAAAACAGTACGCTATGTTTTTACATGAACAATAAATGCGGAAAAATGAGGGGTTGGCAGCAACGTTAACGTAACTGTCATAAAAATGACCCATAATGCCGCAGGATCTCAGGAGAGAATACTTAAACAGGAATCGTTATGGCAAGGCGAATTCTCGTCGTTGAAGACGAAGCACCAATCCGCGACATGTTATGTTTTGTGTTGGAACAAAAAGGCTATGAACCGGTAGAAGCTGAAGATTATCAAGCGGCTATCAACAAAATGGCTGAACCTTACCCTGATCTGATCTTACTCGATTGGATGCTGCCAGGGGGAACGGGTATTCAACTGATTAAGCACCTTAAACGGGAAGAGATCACACGCAATATTCCGGTAGTGATGCTCACTGCGCGCGGTGAGGAAGAGGACCGCGTTCGCGGGCTAGAGGTTGGCGCTGATGACTACATCACCAAACCCTTCTCCCCCAAAGAGCTGGTGGCGCGTATAAAAGCGGTCATGCGTCGCATATCGCCAACCTTGGTTGAAGATGTGATTGATGTACAAGGCTTAAAGCTCGATCCTATCTCTCATCGTGTCACCTCCGGTGAACAACCACTCGATATGGGCCCGACAGAGTTCAAATTGCTGCACTTTTTTATGACTCACCAAGAACGTGTTTACAGCCGTGAACAACTACTTGATAACGTGTGGGGCACGAATGTTTATGTCGAAGATCGTACCGTTGATGTGCACATTCGACGCTTACGTAAAGCATTAGAGTGTTCAGGGCATGATCGTTTAGTGCAAACGGTCAGAGGGTCAGGTTACCGATTCTCATCCCGTTATTAATACCTGAAATCATCATTGAGAATGTGAGTGCCGAGGTATGGAGTAGAACATGGTTGAGCGTTTGTCATGGAAAACGCTGGCAAAAGAGTTGGCGTTTTTTTATATCCCCGCACTCATTGCAAGCCTGATATTTGGGCATATGTTGCTATTAATGATAATAGCGTCGGTTACCGCCTTGCTTTGGCACTTCTACAACCAACTTAAATTATCGAGTTGGTTATGGGTGGATAAAAGCATGACCCCGCCGACAGGAAGAGGCAGCTGGGGGCCACTGTTTAACGGTATTTACCGTTTACAGCAGCGTAACCGCCGCCGCCGCCGTGAACTGGCGACACTCATCCGCCGTTTTCGCAGTGGTGCAGAATCACTGCCTGATGCCGTAGTAGTATGTACTGAAGATGGCAGTATTTTTTGGTGCAATAAACTGGCGCAGCATATTCTGGGTTTTCGCTGGCCAGAAGATAGTGGGCAGCATATTTTAAACCTTGTTCGTAGCCCTGATTTTTCCGCCTATCTGCATACCAAAAACTTCAGTAAACCCTTGGTGATTGCATCTCCGGCCAACCATGATCGGTATGTTGAATTGCGTGTTATGCCCTACAGCGAAGGGCAATTTTTGATCTCCGCCCGCGATATTACAAAAATGCGTCAGCTAGAGGGCATGCGGCGAAACTTTTTTGCCAATGTCAGCCACGAACTGCGCACGCCGCTGACCGTATTACAAGGTTATCTCGAAATGCTCGATGATGACGATACCGATCCCGAACTCTGGGCTAAAGCCCACAAAACTATGCTTGAACAGACTAAACGTATGGAAGCATTGGTTGAGCAGATTTTAACCCTTTCGCGTATTGAAGCTGCGCCAGAAATTAACCTTAATGAACCGGTTAATATTCCGGCCATGTTGGATCTACTCGAACATGATGCCATCGGCTTAAGCCAAGAGCATACGGTCAGTTTTGATATCGACCATCAGTTACAGGTTTATGGGGATGCAGAGCAACTGCGCAGCGCAGTCTCTAATCTGGTATATAACGCGATTAACCATACCCCCGAGGGTACGCAGATCCATGTTCGTTGGTATAAAAGCCCAACCGGTGCCTGTTTTGAAGTCAAAGATAACGGCCCCGGTATTCCGGCTAACCATCTTGGCCGCTTAACAGAGCGTTTTTATCGGGTGGATAAAGCGCGGTCACGTAAAACCGGCGGCAGCGGGCTGGGGCTGGCTATTGTTAAACATGCGCTCATTCATCATGACAGCCGCTTAGATATTCAAAGCACGCTTGGTATTGGCAGCCAGTTCTCGTTTGTGGTGCCTCAATCACTCTTGGTGCAGAGCGAGCCGCTATCAGGAGTAGTACAGGGGCAGAAGTACAACGCTTAACACATTGATTCGCGTGTATTCAAATTGTATCTATTCTGCAAGATCGGGGTTGAGTATTGAGAACCCATTGGCCGTATCGGTAGATGAAAAACAGAAAATAGACAAATAAATAATCGAATGTCATTTAACTGTCACCTTTAAGAGATAAAACTGTCATCAGTTCGCAGGATACTAGCCCCGACTTCTACGAAGGACCGTTTATGGAGAGTTTAAAATGAAATTGAAAGCACTTGTCAGCGCCTTAAGTTTTACCTTGGTTGCCTCGTTTGCCAGCAGCACTTATGCGGCGGTAGACAGCAATCTGGCCGATTATAAAAAAGTAAGCGGTGTTTCAGGCAACCTGTCTTCTGTAGGTTCTGACACGCTGGCTAACCTGATGACTTTGTGGGCTGAACAGTTTAAGCGTGAATATGCGAACGTAAACATTCAGGTGCAGGCTGCCGGTTCTTCAACTGCGCCTCCAGCGTTAACCGAAGGTACTGCGCAATTAGGCCCAATGAGCCGTAAGATGAAAGGCAAAGAGATCGAAGCCTTTGAGAAGAAATTTGGTTATCAACCTATTGGTATTCCGGTTGCTATTGATGCCTTGGCCGTCTTTGTTAATAAAGATAACCCGATCAAAGGGTTGAACTTTGAGCAACTTGACGCTATCTACTCCACTACACTCAAATGTGGCGCGAATGAGCCCGTTACCCGTTGGGGTCAATTAGGTGTTACTGGTGAGCTGGCCAATAAAGATATTCAACTGTATGGCCGTAACTCTGTATCGGGTACATACGGTTACTTTAAAGATCACGCACTGTGTAAAGGCGATTTCCGCAGCAACGTGAACGAACAACCGGGTTCAGCATCCGTAGTGCAGTCTGTTGGTGCATCACTTAACAGCATTGGCTATACCGGTATTGGTTACAAAACCTCAGGCGTGCGTGCGTTGCCACTGGCTGAGAAAGGCACTGCATACGTAGAACCGACCGAAGCTAACGCCATTGACGGTACATATCCGTTATCACGTTACCTGTATATCTACGTGAACAAGCACCCGAATAAACCACTGGATCCTATGACTGCAGAGTTCCTGAAAATGGTTCTGTCTAAGCAAGGTCAAGAGTTGGTTGAAAAAGACGGTTACATCCCTGTTCCAGCAAAAGTTATCGCAAAAGATCTGGAAACGCTGGGCGTCAAATAATGGTGAAGTAACGGCGTGGCTGCATGTGGTGAGTACACGCTGTTAGCGTAACCCGATAGGCTCTGTTTTTTGCTGAATCGGCGATCAGAAACTAAAAAAGGCCATCTCTTTTTGAGATGGCCTTTTTATTTAACCTATATTTTATACGGTAGAAAACCTAACGCTATTCACTTGTTTTATGTATTACTAAGGTTATCAATAACCCTGTATTACGGCACATCGTAACCGAGTGCGGCTCTGCGAATACGAAACCACTGCTGACGGCTTAGCGTGTAATCAGCCGCTTGGCTAGCATGCGTAACACGGTCAATTTTACCCGATCCAATAATCGGTAGCGGCTGGCTTGGCAGGGCTAAAATCCATGCATAGACCACTTGTTCGATACTGATAGCACCCAACTCACCGCGAATAGCCTCGAGCTCATCACGCAGCGTCTGGTATGCCGGATCGGTAAACAGACGCCCACCGCCTAGGCACGACCACGCCATCGGGCGGATGCGTTTTTCCTGACACAGATCCAGCGTGCCATCGAGCAGTAAATCCTGATACAGCGGTGAAATCTCTACTTGATTAGTGACCAGCGGAAAATCCAGCCGACTTTGCAGTAACGAGAACTGCTGAGCGGTAAAATTAGAGACACCCACATGGCGCACTTTGCCGCTTTTACGCAGCGTCGTGAATGCTTGGGCAACCTCATCAGCATCCATCAATGGATCGGGGCGGTGGATTAACAATAGATCCAGATAATCAGTGTGTAAATTACGCAGTGAACGCTCTGCCGAGGCGATAATATGAGAGGCATCGGTAATATAGTGGTTCAACGCATACTCAGGGCGGGCGGTTAATGCTATCCCACATTTGCTGACAATCTGAATATGTTGCCGTAATGAGGGCTGTAAACGCAGCGCATCGCCAAATGCCTGTTCACACTGGTAGCTTCCATAGATATCTGCGTGATCGGTGGTTGTGATGCCCAAATCAAGGTGCTGCTGAATGAAGGTGGCTGTTTGTTGGGCATTAAAACCCCACTCCATTAAGCGCCAGTAGCCCATCACCATACGGGAAAAAAGCGGCCCATTGGCCGCTAGTTGAAGTTGTTGCATCTTTCATCCTTGGTCTTATTGATGCCCGTAGGGAAAATTATTCCGCCAGCGGCGCTTCAGACAGTGTCAATGACCAGCCTATATCCTGTAAATACTGTTGCTCTATCTCAAGGTCGGCTTGTACCAGCATATTTTGCTGCAGGTATTGTGCCGGTAAACTGAGTTCCCAATCGTGATCTTGCGTTGATAACCGTGCAAATACTGGCGGATTAGTGGCCTGACGCTGCTTGTTGAGCAGCACACTCAGGCGCAAAATCCGAATCAACGGGTAGAGTGATTTTTTCTTAAACAGAGCAAATGAGGGCATTACCTCAAGCTTCAGGGCTTTGCGCTGATAACGTGCTAGCGTGGCCAGCAGATTTTGCTGCTCTTGGTTAAAACCGGGTAAGTTGGTGTGCTGTAAAATATACGCTGAGTGGCGGTGAATACCGCTGTCATTAATACTCAACCCTATTTCATGCAGCAATGCCGCCCAACCAAGCAGAATTTCAAGTTTCGGGTTGGCGGCATCAGCGTTAGCAAACAGCCACTGATGATACAAATTCATTGCTGTATCGCGTACACGGCCTGCCTGATCGCGGTCAATTTTATAACGCTCGGCAAGGCTCAGTGCGGTACGAACCCGAATATCCTCAAAGCGAAACCGCTCCTCCATCTCGTACATCACGCCTTCACGCAGTGCACCGTCAGAGAAGCGCATTTCAGTGATTTTCAGCTCATCGAAAATCCCGCATAAAATAGCCAAGCCGGGTACGAAAACTGACTGCCGATCTTCTGACAAACCAGCCAGTTTCAGTGAATCCATATCCGGAAATTCCAGCACTTTATCGACAATACGGGTTAAGCGCTCACGCGAAATCCGGCCGTCTTTATCGCCCATAGCAATAATTACTTCATGCACGGCTTTGATCGAACCGGAAGATCCAAGTGCAAAATCCCAGTTTAACTGACGATATTGCCAGCTCAGATTTTCGAGCTTTTGCTGTGCCGCGACACACGCCTTTTTAAATGCTGTGGCCGAGATTTTACCGTTGGGAAAAAAACGCTGGGCAAAACTGACACACCCCATCTGGCGGCTTTCGGCAAATATCGGTGTAAAACCTTCACCGATAACCATTTCAGTAGAGCCGCCGCCAATGTCTACCACCAA
>NZ_JBOFRH010000450.1:0-3649 GCF_051650925.1 Plesiomonas sp. | reverse complement strand
AAGCTTCACACCAGTTTCGCGGAGCGGTAGTTCAGTCGGTTAGAATACCGGCCTGTCACGCCGGGGGTCGCGGGTTCGAGTCCCGTCCGCTCCGCCAATTAATTTAAAATTATTCTGCTTCCCATGAACAGAGCAGAGTAATTGAAGCGTAAGCTTCATAGCAGTTTCGCGGAGCGGTAGTTCAGTCGGTTAGAATACCGGCCTGTCACGCCGGGGGTCGCGGGTTCGAGTCCCGTCCGCTCCGCCAATATATAAGCCCAACTGATTTATTCGGTTGGGCTTTTTTATTGTCTGAACATTGGCTGTGCATACGCAGTTATGCCATAACCATTACCGAAATGCCTCATTCCCTTCACCAAACGGCAGATATTGAATCAAGCCATCTGATACCCCAACGCCCTTATCTTCGATATCAATGCACTGTTTCCCGCAGCTCGCGAACACTCTTTGAACACATGGCGAAAAATACGGTTTCAGAATGATGAGATCACTTTTTGTGCACCTTGATATCGGTGTTAGGTGCTGTGATTGAGTGGATGAAATCTTGTAACAGTGGGCTTGCATGAGTACTGCGCCAGATGGTGTAGATATCGCAATTGATCCTGTCTGGTTGGACTAAGTAGGCCAGATGCTCACTCTCGGCCAGACTCTTTGGCACTAAGGCAAAACCTAGTCCTGCACGGACACAGGCAAAAATAACAGGGTAGGACTCTATCTCCAGAATGGCTCGCGGCATGACCGCATGTTGTTTGATCCAGCGATCGATGAGATGCCGGTAATGACATTGGCGAGTAAATACGTAGAGATCGCGCTGGCTCAACAGGGCCGGCTCAAAATCAGCCCCGATCAGTACGAGCTCTTCGGCGAAGGCCAGTTGGCTTTGTAACAGTGGGTGCTGAATAGGCCCGTCAGAGAAGATGATATCCCGCTCACCCTTGAGCAGTTGATATTCCAGATCCAGTGAATAGCCTGGAGTGATATTCAACTGAATATCCTGATGCTGTGCTCGAAAAGCGGCGATCTGTGTCGGCAGGTAATGGCTGAGGGCGATATCCAGTGCGCCTATGTGCAAGATTCCCCGTAACTGATCTCGAGTAAACAACTGCCGACCCTGTTCTTCTAATTGCAGTGCCTGTTTAGCATTTTGGTAAAAGATCCGCCCTTCAGGGGTGACTAGTAGCCTGTTGCGGTCTCGAGTGAAGAGCATGACTTCAAACTCGCTTTCCAGCTCTTTGATTTTCTTTGTGATATTGGAAGGTACACAGAAAAGCTGGGCGGCAGCGGCTGTCACGCTCTCTGATTCGACGACTTTACAAAAGGCGGCTAATTGGCTGTTGTTCATTAATTCCTTCATTTTTTATGAATATATTGTTCATTATATTTCACTTTTAGTGAAAATAATAATCCGTAGAATCTGTCGCGTACCAAAAGCACATATTTAAACAGGAGTCACCATGCGGATTTTACATTCTATGCTGCGGGTAAAATCACTCGATGCGTCAGTTGCCTTTTACAAGCAAGTTCTGAATATGCAAATGCTACGACAGAATACCTTTCCAGAGGGGCGTTTCACCCTGACCTTTATGGGCTATCAGCCGGAAGCTGAGGGTACTGCCGTTGAGCTGACCCATAATTGGGATAACGATGTCTATCAGCATGGTGATTATTTCGGCCATATTGCCATAGAGGTAGACGATATTTATGCCATTTGTCAGCGGTGTAAAGATTTGGGATACCAGGTTATACGAGATGCCGGCCCTATGGCGCATGGACGCACAGTAATTGCTTTTGTGACCGATCCCGATGGCCACCAGATTGAGCTTATTCAGAAGGGAACTTGGTTGAATGAGGATGACTCAGTTTCAGCTTGACCACTTGAGTTTGCTTAATGGCCTGATTCACACAGATAAAAAAGAGAATGATATGATCACCCTTAATGTATTTTTTACCGTAAAACCAGAAAAGAAAACTGACTTTCTCGCCTTACTGAATACCATGGTTACGGAATCCAACAAGGAAGATGGCTGCACTTTTTATCAGTTATGGAACAATGCAGCGCAGGAAAACCAGTATGCTTTAATCGAATACTGGGATAACAAAGAAGTGCTGGCTGCACACCAGAAAACCCCACATTGGATTGCATTCAACGATATAGTAAACAGCTATTTGGTACAAAATTACCAAGAACATCATTACAGTGAAATCGCCCGTTAATTTTCACTGTCTTGTGTCATTCATGAGAGTACTGATCAAAAAAAACGTCAGCCATATCCTGTCACGATAGGTAAAAAGTGTCTGCGCTGCCGAGGTGGGTATGTCTGAAACAGGATCTCGTTCACTGCTCTTGTGTGTGATATGAAGAAAAATTGAACCAAAGCCTTATATTGATAACAGCCTGATCTTCATATTGAAAAGGGGGCGCTGCAGCGCCCTTTTTTGTTGTTCTTCTCGTGATCTTCAGCAACGCCGCCTATCTCTCATCTGCTATTTCCGGTTTCCCTTACTGATTTTTCATTTTCTGTGATTGTTATCTTACATTCGGCAAGTGTTTGGAAAATAGCAGTAATCCAACCGATTGGGTTGTGTGGTTCGGCAGTATTACATCAGTCAATCACCCGATGTTAGCGGTGTATCTCCGTCAAATTGACGCTCTGCGCTAAAGGTGCAGGTGGCAGGTGCTGCCATGTAGTGTTGCGTTGTAAGGCCGTATAATCAGTGAGTTTAAAGCTAAAATCGGTGGTATTGGGTTTGATGATGGCGTGTGGTAAGTGTTGCGGCTCACCAAGTTCAAACAGCCAGTACTGTTTTTCCGTGGGGGCATTTTCCTTATAGCTGCCAGTCTGTTCGGCGGTAAGCTGATCGCGTGGTACCAAGCGAATGCTGATTACCGGATAGACGGTCTGTATTTTCTGAACCCGCATGTCCGTGCAGGGCATGGCAATCGCACAGTAACGGATTGCCGACATCATAACGGCTGAGATTTGTTGCCGCTGGCTGGTGCTGACGGGCATATGATACCAGCGCGCCTTTCCCTGCTGAAAGGCTTGTACGTAGCGTGGGTGGCGGTGGCGAACCATGCCGGCGACTAATGTCAGTGTCGGATGCGTTGAGAGTGATCGCTGGCTATGGCGATAACAGGTGTGCTGATAAGCGGCTTGCTCAGTGCCTGATTGTGGCTCGGGGTATACCGGTTGTTGATAGGCGTGGATAGGGTGTGATGGGCTATTTTTCACACTGGGTGATGCATGCAATAGGTGTGTTCGCCCGTTTGCCGTTTGACGTATCATGATCTGCTCCCTCGGGACTTTCTGTTGTCGGTGTCGCCTCTGTGGTCAATTTTTGTTGTTAATTAAAGCGAGCCACTTTTTCAGTGTATATCCTGTTATTTAATGGGGGTTGCATCCGTTACATAACTTATTTTTTGGATAACAAAAGCGCGAGGCATGCTGCATTATTTTGCTGTCACGGCCAGATGTTGCAGCGAGCGTGACAGCAGGACTCTCTTTTTATTTTGGCTAAGAAACCGCTTGTTCAGTGTGTGCGACGGCAGCTAAAGCCGGTTTCACCCTTTTATCGGTATGGTATGCCGCCAGTGTATGTGGGGCAAAATCATCTACATTAATGGCGTATAAACGCCCCTGTTCGGCAC
>NZ_JBOFRH010000449.1:0-12510 GCF_051650925.1 Plesiomonas sp. | reverse complement strand
AAAAATTAGGCTTTTTTGACCGGACGCTGCCAACCCTGAATATGGCGCTGGGCCACACGGCTGATCACTAACTCATTTTCAGCGATATTTTTAGTCACCGTCGAACCGGCACCAATTGTTGCACCATCGGCTACTGTTACAGGCGCAACTAACTGCGTATCCGAGCCGACAAACACATCATTACCGATCACCGTCTGGAATTTATTCACGCCATCATAATTACAGGTGATAGTACCAGCCCCGATATTCACACGCTCACCGATCACCGCATCCCCCAAATAGGTCAGGTGATTGGCTTTCGAACCTTTACCGAGCGTTGATTTTTTCATCTCAACAAAATTGCCAAGATGCGAATCATCTTGCATAACAGAGCCTGGGCGTAAACGGCCGTAAGGGCCGACAGAACAACCCGCGCCTACTGTTGAATCATCAATCAGGCTGTATGGCTTAATGTCAGTATCATCGCCAATCACGCAATCTTTCAGCACACAACCGGTACCCACTCGCACACGGTTACCCAGAACCACACGCCCCTCAAGGATAACGTTGGTGTCGATCACCACATCACGGCCGCATTCAAGCGTACCACGCAAGTCAAAGCGCTCCGGATCGAGCAGCATCACCCCTTCAAGTAGCAGACGATCGCTCTGCTCACGCTGATAAATACGCTCTAAACGTGATAACTGCTGACGATTGTTGACACCCTCAACTTCGTAGAAATGAGTTGGGTGCACAGCCACGATTTCATGCTGCTCAACGTGCGCCATCGCGATCACGTCGGTCATGTAATACTCGCCCTTGGCGTTATCATTGTTGAGCTGGCTTAACCAGTGTTTGAGGTTTTTACCGTCAGCCACCAGAATGCCGGTGTTCACTTCACGGATACTCAACTGCTCGGCGCTGGCATCTTTATGCTCAATAATGCCGGAAACCTTACCGTTTTCACGTAAAATACGCCCGTAACCGGCCGGATTATCCAGTTTTGCGGTCAGCAAACCAATGCCATCAACCGGCTTTGCCTGCAACAAACGCTTCAAGGTATTGGCAGAGATCAGCGGCACATCACCGTACAGCATCAAGATCACTTCATCATCAGCAAAATGCGGCGCAGCCTGCTGCATAGCATGGCCAGTACCCAGCTGCTCAGCTTGGATCACCCAGTTTAGGTCATCGCCGCTCAAACGCGCTTGCAGTTGATCACCACCGTGGCCGTAGATCAGATGAATGTTCTCGGCACCAATACTGCGCGCAGTATCAATAACATGCGAAACCATCGGCTTTCCGGCGATCGGATGTAGTACTTTTGGCAAGTCGGAGTGCATCCGCGTGCCTTTGCCTGCTGCCAGAATGACCACACTGAAACGTTTAATTGTCATGCTGAAACCTGATTTGTAAGAAGTAGGAGAAAACAGAGATGATGTACGGGGGATAGCAGCCAACAACAGCACAACGCGGGTGGCACTTCCTTGCCATACACTCTATTTTTTTAATGATGGGATGAAGTGTAACCTAATAATAAATAAAGAAAAGCTGTCGCCGATCACCGACACCCTTCATAACAACTTGTAATTAAAGCCATTATTTCTGGGGTCAAAACCGCAGGCATAAAAAAAAGAGCGGTTTCCCGCTCTTTTTTTGGTGTTTTTTTATACGCCTGCGCACGTAAATATCAGTACTCACACATCAGCGCACAGGCCTTAAAAATACGATAACTAGATATCAAGGTTAGCGTTCAGCGCGTTCAGCTCAATAAAGGCACGACGCGGCTCAACTTCATCACCCATCAGCGTAGTAAATAGCTGATCTGCGGCAATCGCATCTTTAATCGTTACCTGCAACATACGGCGGCTGTTCGGATCCATCGTCGTTTCCCACAGCTGATCAGGGTTCATTTCGCCCAGACCTTTGTAACGCTGCAATGAGAAACCACGGCGTGACTCTTTCACCAACCACTCCAGTGCCTGCTCAAAACTGCCGACCGGCTGACGGCGTTCGCCACGCTCAACAAATGCCGTCTCATCGAGCAGTTCACGCAATTGCTCACCCAGCGCACAGATGCGGTGGTATTCGCCGCCATGAATGAAATCAAAGTCCAGCAGATAGTCAGTATCAATACCGTGTGTACGTACCGTTACCACCACCTCAAACAGATGGCGCTCTTGGTTTTCACGCACACTAAAGCTGTAGCTGCTGCCCGAGGTTTCACTCGCCGCCAGTTTTGCCACCAGCGAATCGGCCCATGCGGTCAGAACATCACGATCATTTAACGCACTCTCATCCAGCGTCGGATGATAAATCAGCTCTTTGAGCAGCGCTTCTGGGTAACGGCGTGCCAAACGACGGATCAGTTTGATCACCGCGTTATACTCTTTCACCAGACTTTCCAGCGCCATACCCGACATTGCCGGAGCATGCTCATTCACAAACAGATTCGCACCGTCTAATGCCAGTGAAATCTGGTACTGATCCATCGCATCATCATCTTTGATGTACTGCTCTTGCTTGCCTTTTTTCACCTTATACAGCGGCGGCTGGGCAATATAGACATAGCCACGCTCGATAATTTCCGGCATCTGACGGTAGAAGAAGGTCAGCAGCAGTGTACGAATGTGCGATCCATCCACATCGGCATCGGTCATGATGATAATGCTGTGGTAACGCAACTTGTCCGGATTGTACTCGTCACGACCAATGCCACAACCTAGAGCTGTGATCAGCGTGACCACCTCTTGGGAGGAGAGCATTTTGTCAAAACGGGCCTTCTCTACGTTCAGGATCTTACCTTTTAACGGCAAAATCGCCTGATTTTTACGGTTACGCCCCTGCTTGGCTGAACCGCCCGCAGAGTCCCCTTCCACAATATAGAGTTCAGACAGCGCAGGGTCTCGCTCCTGACAGTCAGCCAGCTTACCGGGTAAACCGCCTAAGTCGAGCGCACCTTTACGACGCGTCATCTCACGGGCCTTCCGTGCCGCTTCGCGCGCACGGGCCGCATCAATGATCTTACCGACCACAATCCGCGCATCCGCTGGGTTTTCAAGCAGGAACTCCTGCATTTTTTCACCCATCAAAGACTCAACCGCCGGTTTAACCTCTGAAGAGACCAGCTTGTCTTTGGTCTGGGAAGAGAACTTAGGATCAGGCACTTTTACCGACACAACGGCCGTTAACCCTTCACGCGAATCATCACCAGTCATATTGATTTTGGCTTTTTTCGCAAAACCCTCTTTCTCAATGTAAGCATTGAGGCTACGGGTCATTGCCGCACGAAATCCGGCCAGATGTGAGCCACCATCACGCTGTGGAATGTTATTGGTAAAGCAGTACAGGTTCTCTTGGAAACCGTCATTCCACTGCAACGCCACTTCCACACCGATCCCGTCTTTCTCTGACGAGAAGTAGCAAACTTTATCGTGAATCGGAGTTTTATTGCGGTTTAGATACTCAACAAACGCCTGAATTCCGCCCTCATATTTGAAATGGTCACTCTTATCACTGCGTTTATCTTGCAGCATAATTGAGACACCTGAGTTCAAAAAGGAGAGTTCACGCAAGCGCTTTGCCAGAATTTCATACTGAAATTCAATATTGGTAAAGGTGTTTGGGCTTGGCCAGAAACGAACGCGCGTACCGGTTGCCGTTGTGTCACCGACCACAGCCAGTGGTGCTTGCGGTTCACCTAAACGGTAAATCTGCTCATGCACTTTACCTTCACGGCGAATCGTCAGTTCTAGTTTGTCTGACAACGCGTTAACCACCGAAATACCCACACCGTGCAGGCCACCGGAAACTTTATACGAATTATCATCAAACTTACCGCCAGCGTGCAGCACGGTCATGATCACTTCCGCCGCAGAAACCCCCTCTTCAGGGTGAATACCGGTCGGAATACCGCGACCATCATCTTGTACGGAAACTGAATTATCCGCATGAATGGTCACGATGATATCTTTACAGTGTCCGGCGAGGGCTTCGTCGATTGCGTTATCCACCACTTCGAACACCATGTGGTGCAAACCGGTGCCATCATCGGTATCACCGATATACATGCCAGGACGCTTACGTACGGCGTCTAGCCCTTTCAGAACCTTGATACTTGAGGAGTCATAGGTGTTCGACATTAGAATATCTCGCCTTCTATCCTGCACTGTCATTGTGCGCTTATTTTGCCCTGTTCCACACGGAACATCTTGCCCTGTTCGCCAGTCATATCACTGATCTGTTCAGGGCTGATGGCGCTTACAAATACTTGCGCCCCGGTCTGTTTGAGTTTGTCAGCCAACAACTGTCGCCGTTCACTGTCGAGCTCAGAGGCAAAATCATCAATCAAATAAATACATTGGCGTGCACTGCGCTGGGTCAGGTATTGCCCTTGTGCCAAACGCAATGCACACATCAACAATTTGAGCTGTCCGCGGGACAACACATCTTCTACCGGCGCACCCGCCACACGAAAACGAAAATCCGCCTTGTGCGGGCCTACCGCGGTATAAGTGAGCGCACGATCACGCTCAAAATCACGCTCCAGCAGCGCGGCATACTCAGCGCCCTTCTCCCAGCCTCGGTGAAAACTGACGCTGATTGGCAACTCAGGTAAAAACAGCGCGCAAGTCTGCTGGATCTCCAGCGCAATGGCTTTGGCATACGCACTACGCCATGCGCTGACACTGTCTGCTAATTGTACCAGCTCACGGTCCCAAGGGCGTAGCTCTGCATAACGCCGAGCGGATTTTAACGCGGCATTACGCTGTTTGAGCAGACGTTTAAGATTACTCCATGCGGGATAAAAAGCGGCTTCATCATGGAATAACCCCCAATCAAGAAATGCACGCCGATACTTCGGGCCACCGTTTAACAGCGTAAACCCCTCCGGCGTGATCAATTGCATTGGCAACAACTGGGCTAACTCGGCCACCTTATGCCCATCTTGTCCGTCAATCCGGACAGTGGTATCACCCTGGCGCGTTTTTTGTAGCCCCAGTGAAGCAGTATGCTGACCATCCTGCACCCGACCATGCAGCACAAAATGTGGCTGTTCATGCTGGATAACACGGCTGGTCAACTGACTTTTAAACGAACGCGCATGCCCAAGGTAATAAATCGCCTCAAGCACACTGGTTTTCCCACTACCGTTAGCCCCGACCAGAAAATTAAATCCGCTGTCAAAGGTCAGATCCGCGTGGGAAATATTACGAAAATCCTGCACTAACAGGCGAGTTATCGCCATGTTAAAAAAAACTGCCGTCAGTCACAATGTTGGCCACTACAAACGCATCGGCATCACGACATAAGCCGCTGAATCACTGGCACAATCTTCAATCTGTGCACTCGATACTGAATCGTTCAATAGCAGGCGAACACGATCACACTTAAGGGTATTTAACACATCCAGCACGTAGCTAACATTAAACCCAATCTCCAGCTCCTGCCCCTGATAATCCACATCGAGGATCTCTTCTGCTTCCTCTTGCTCAGGGTTATTCGCGGTGATTTTCAGCAAGCCCGGCGCAATATGCAGGCGAACGCCCCGAAACTTCTCATTAGACAAAATCGCCGCGCGTGAAAATGCCTGTTTAAGCTCATCACAACCGGCTTCTAATGATTTATCCGGATTTTTTGGCAATACGCGGCGGTAGTCTGGGAAACGGCCATCCACCAGCTTTGAGGTAAAGGTAAAATCACCCACCATTGCCCGTAAATTACCGCGCCCGATCTTCAATAATAACGGTGTCTCCCCGCCATCAAGCAACCGAACCAGCTCCAACACCCCTTTACGTGGCACAATCACTGAATGCTGTGGTAAATCCTGTCCGATAGGCATATTACAGACCGCCAAGCGGTGGCCATCAGTCGCTACCGTTCGCAGCGTTTCACCTTCGGTTTCAAACAGCATACCGTTCAAGTAATAACGCACATCTTGATGTGCCATCGAAAACTGCGTTGCATCAATCAAGCGGCGTAACGTGGCCTGTGGCAAGGTAAATTCCACCTCGCTTTGCCAATCATCCAAATTGGGAAAGTCGGCTGCCGGCAGGGTTGAGAGTGAAAAACGGCTGCGACCAGAGCGCAGCAGAGCCCGATCGCCATCAAGCAGCACGGTAATCTCAGCACCGTCAGGCAGACCACGGCAGATATCAAGAAACTTGCGCGCAGGCACAGTCACCGCACCATTTTGCTGTTCACCCAGCAACGTGATGCGTACAACCATCTCAACTTCCAGATCAGTGCCAGTAATCAGCAGGCAGCCTTCCGCTACCTGTAACAACAGGTTGCCTAAAATCGGTAAGGACGGTCGCCCACCCAGGGCGCCGCAGACCTGCTGCAACGGTTTTAGCAGGCGTTCACGTTCTACGATAAATTTCATGGCGTTATGATGACAATGTCCGAATTAAGTTAGAGTAATCTTCTTTGATATCGTGGCTCTCTTCACGCAACTGCTCGATCTTGCGGCAGGCGTGCAGCACTGTGGTATGGTCTCGACCTCCAAACGCATCACCAATCTCAGGTAAACTGTGGTTGGTCAGCTCTTTGGCCAACGCCATCGCCATCTGGCGAGGTCGGGCAACCGAGCGTGAGCGCCGTTTTGACAACAGATCTGCCACCTTAATTTTATAGTACTCGGCAACAGTCTTTTGAATATTGTCGATAGTGACCAATTTTTCTTGTAGTGCCAGAAGATCGCGCAGTGCTTCACGCACAAAATCAATGGTAATCGCTCGACCAGTAAAGTTGGCATTGGCAATCACACGGTTCAATGCGCCCTCTAATTCTCGCACATTCGAGCGCAGGCGTTTAGCGATAAAAAAGGCCACTTCATCGGGTAAACGGATATTATTTTCATCCGCCTTTTTCATCAAAATAGCAACCCGCGTCTCCAGCTCTGGCGGCTCAATGGCAACCGTTAAACCCCAGCCAAAACGTGATTTAAGCCGGTCTTCCACCCCATTAATCTCTTTGGGATAACGGTCAGAGGTTAGAATAATCTGCTGATTTCCCTCTAACAACGCATTGAAGGTATGGAAGAACTCTTCCTGAGAGCGCTCTTTGTTGGCAAAAAACTGAATATCATCAATGAGTAGTGCATCAACAGAACGGTAATAACGCTTAAATTCTTCAATTGCGTTGTTTTGCAGGGCTTTTACCATGTCCTGCACAAACCGCTCAGAGTGCATATACACCACTTTGGCGTTCGGCTTACGGGCAATAATCCCGTTACCTACCGCATGCAACAAGTGGGTTTTACCAAGGCCGGTGCCGCCATATAAAAACAGCGGATTATACGCCCCACCGGGGTTATCAGCCACCTGACGAGCCGCGGCGCGGCCAAGCTGGTTTGATTTACCTTCCACAAAGTTATCAAAGCAGTGCTTTGGGTTTACGTTCGAACGGTGCTGAATATCTGGCCGTACCGGCGCAGAATCCCAGCTGCGCGATGGCGCAGGCTTAGGTGATGTCGAAACTGGTGGGTGGCGTACCGGAGCAGACTCAGGCAGTACCACACTAACCGGCTTGCTGCCGACTTCAAAACGCAACTCAGGGGTTTGAGCACCACAATAATCATTCAGCAAACGGTTAATACTGTTTAAATACTTATCGCGAACCCAATCCAATACAAAACGGTTTGGCGCATATAACGTCAACGTATTGTCGCGTAGCTCCGCCTGTAAAGGACGGATCCACATGCTGAATTCGGTGGCTTGTAGCTCTTCTTGCAACTGGGCAAGACACTGCTGCCAAAGCGAAGATGACACGGCGGACTCCACTCGAACAATACCTATAAAAAAAGAGGGGACACAGGATACCCGATGATGCCCCGATCATGAATCAGATCAGGATCTGAGGACCGATGATCATAGCCTAAAGCCCTGCCAAGATCTTCTGTTATCCACAGAAAAATCACGATCCGATCCCCAGCATGATCACCAAATCGGGCGAAAAGCCCTTTGTTTGCAGAAGGATCATTCTGATCCTTGTACTTATGTATAGCTTGCGTATAATTCCCGACCAGCGCGAAACTTATGTTTATTGAACAGATGCCGATTGACTCAGGATTGTACAATCACTACAATTCTGCCTCTTTTGAGGCGCCATTTTGTTCAAAACTGTCCTATTCATTAGAGTAAGTCAGCCGAACAAGCGCTCGCCGTATTACGTATTCACTACGTAATACGTTACTGATCAGTAATACAGATTTAGGTAGAAATCGCCATGAAACGCACTTTCCAACCGTCAGTTCTGAAGCGTTCCCGTGCTCACGGCTTCCGTGCTCGTATGGCCACTAAAGGTGGTCGTGCAGTATTGGGTCGTCGTCGTGCAAAAGGTCGCTCCAGCCTGTCAGCTTAACTGAACACTGAACATAGTGTGGTTAAGCTAGCTTTTCCTCGGGAGTTACGTTTGTTAACTCCCGCTCAATTCAGCGTCGTCTTCCAGCAGCCTCAACGGGCAGGCTCTCCCCAACTCACAATTCTTGCGCGTGCGAACAATCTAGACCATGCTCGTCTTGGTCTGACGGTCGCGAAGAAACATCTAAAACGTGCTCATGATCGCAATCGCATTAAACGTCTGGTTCGAGAAAGCTTTCGCCTTAATCAGCATGAACTGCCTTCGGTAGACTTCGTGGTGATAGCTAAAAAAGGCATTGGCGAACTCAGTAACCATGAGTTGACGGAGCTTTTGAGTAAATTATGGCGTCGCCATTCTCGCCTCTCGCGTGGTTGATGATATTATTCATCAAAGTCTATCAGTGGGTAATCAGCCCGCTGATAGGCCCCCGTTGTCGCTTTCAACCTACCTGTTCACATTACGGAATTGAGGCATTGCGCCGGTTTGGAGCAGTAAAAGGTAGTTGGTTGACAATCAAACGCGTATTAAAATGCCACCCTTTGAACTTAGGTGGGTACGATCCTGTTCCCCCCAAATCTGACGATAACAGAGAACATTGACGATGGATTCCCAACGTAACCTCCTTCTCATCGCTCTGCTTTTTGTCTCCTTCCTGGTGTACCAGCAGTGGAATACTGACTTCGGTCAACAACCCGCCGCAGAAGTCACACAACAGGTTGAAGCGAAAGCAGCAGGTGACGTACCTGCGCATGCTGACAGCGCGCAAACCCTTGACAGCAGCACCCATGGCCGTCTGATTACTGTGCAAAGCAACGTGCTTAGCCTGACTATCGACACCTTAGGTGGTGATGTCGTTAAAGCAGAGCTGTTAAAATACCCAGAATCACTCAACTCAACGCAACCGCTGGTACTGTTAAATGACGCTGCCAAGCATATCTATGTTGCGCAGAGTGGTTTAATTGGCGCAGATGGTATTGATACGACCGCAGGTCGTGCACAGTACCATATTGAGGGTGATAGCTTTACGTTGGGCCAAAATCAGTCTGAACTGCGTGTTCCTCTGACAGTGGTTAAAAACGGGGTCACTTACACCAAAACCTTCGTTTTAAAACCTGACAGCTACGCGATTGATGTGAACTACGGCATCAACAACCAGAGCGATAAGCCGGTTACCGTACAGCTGTATGGCCAGATGAAACAGACTGTTACCGAAAAAGGTGGCAGCCTGACCATGCCAACCTACCAAGGTGGCGCATACTCTTCGGCTGAAACCCGTTATAAGAAGTACAGCTTCAAAGAGATGGAAGAGAAAAATCTTGCCATTTCAACGCAAGGCGGCTGGGTTGCGATGATGCAACACTACTTCGCCACCGCATGGGTTCCGCCAGCAGATGAAACCAATCAACTGTACAGCCGTGACAGCAACGGTATCGGCTTTATGGGCTTCCGTGGTCCGGAAACCATCGTTGCCGCAGGGCAGACCAAAGATCTCGACAGCGTGCTGTGGATTGGTCCGAAACTGCAAGATGCAATGGAAAAAGTGGCCCCTAACCTTGATCTGACTATCGATTACGGTTGGTTATGGTTTATTGCCAAGCCGATGTTCCAACTGCTGCAATTCCTGCACGGTATTGTCGGTAACTGGGGCGTTGCCATTATTCTGATCACCTTTATCGTGAAAGGAATTTTGTACCCACTGACCAAAGCACAGTACACCTCAATGGCTAAAATGCGCATGCTGCAACCAAAACTGCAAGCGATGCGTGAGCGTTTGGGCGATGACCGCCAGCGCATGAGCCAAGAGATGATGGAGCTGTACAAGAAAGAGAAAGTTAACCCACTGGGTGGCTGCTTACCTCTCATCTTGCAAATGCCAATCTTCATCGCCCTGTACTGGACGCTGATGGAATCGGTAGAGCTACGTCATGCGCCATTTATTCTGTGGATCCATGACCTGTCTGCGCCAGACCCGTATTACATCCTGCCACTGCTGATGGGTGTATCGATGTTCTTCCTGCAGAAGTTATCACCAAGTGCGGTAACCGACCCTATCCAGCAAAAAGTGATGAACTTTATGCCGGTTATGTTTACTGTATTCTTCCTGTGGTTCCCATCAGGTCTGGTACTGTACTGGTTGGTCTCTAACTGTGTGACCATCATCCAGCAACAAATTATCTACCGCAGCCTTGAGCACAAAGGCCTGCACTCGCGCGATAAAAAATAAGCGCGAGCTGACCTCACTTTTTAGCATAGGCGGCCTCTCGGTCGCCTTTTTTTCAGGAGGCGTCATGACCCCTTTGAATGACACCCAATCTGCTGATCTTGCCCACGTAGGCAGCCAAGATACGATTATTGCCCAAGCCACACCGCCAGGACGTGGCGGTGTAGGCATTCTGCGTGTCTCCGGCCCACAAGCCGTTGCAGTAGCACATGCAGTGCTCGGACGCTGCCCAAAACCACGCTATGCCGATTACCTGCCGTTTAAAGATGCGGATGATACCGTGCTCGATCAGGGCATTGCGCTCTACTTTAAAGCACCGCACTCTTTTACCGGCGAAGATGTTCTAGAGCTACAAGGCCATGGCGGGCCAGTGATCCTCGATTTACTGATGAAGCGTATTCTCAACTTCCCAGGTCTACGGGTCGCCCGCCCAGGTGAGTTCTCCGAACGCGCCTTTATGAACGATAAGCTCGACCTTGCCCAAGCCGAAGCGATAGCCGATCTGATTGATGCCAGCTCAGAACAAGCAGCGCGCTCGGCAGTGAATTCGCTGCAAGGGGTATTCTCCAAGCGTATTCACCAGCTGGTAGAGTCACTGATCCATCTGCGTATTTATGTCGAAGCGGCCATTGATTTCCCCGATGAAGAGATAGATTTTCTCTCCGACGGTAAAGTCCTCGGAGATCTCAATGCCATTATGACCGAGCTGCAGCAAGTTCGGGCTGAAGCACGCCAAGGCAGCCTGCTGCGTGAAGGGATGAAAGTGGTGATTGCCGGCCGCCCAAATGCCGGAAAATCCAGTCTGCTCAATGCACTGGCCGGGCGTGATGCCGCCATTGTGACCGACATCGCCGGTACAACCCGAGATGTACTGCGTGAGCATATTCATATCGATGGCATGCCTTTACATATTATTGATACCGCCGGTCTGCGTGAAGCCACTGATGAAGTGGAACGTATCGGTATTGAACGAGCATGGAGCGAAATCGCGCAGGCTGATCGGGTACTCTTTATGGTTGATGGTACAACCACCGACTCGGTTGAGCCACAGCAGATCTGGCCAGAATTTATGGCCCGTTTGCCGGAAAATATCCCGATAACGGTGATTCGTAACAAGGCTGATCTGACCGGTGAAGCACTCGGTCTGAGCGAACATACCGGTTACACACTGCAGCGCCTATCAGCGCATACAGGTGAAGGGGTAGAGTTACTGCGTCAGCACTTAAAACAGTCTATGGGCTTTGAAAGCGCACCAGAAGGCGGCTTTTTAGCCCGCCGTCGCCACCTTCAGGCACTCGAAACGGCAGACCAACATCTGCAGCTTGGGTTAGCGCAACTGGTGGGTTATAACGCCGGAGAGCTGCTGGCTGAAGAGCTGCGTTTAGCTCAACAATCACTCGGTGAGATCACCGGTGAATTCAGCTCTGATGATCTGCTCGGGCGTATATTTACCAGCTTTTGTATCGGGAAATAAACTCAATTTAGCCTAGCGATTGATACGCGGCATCGGGTATTTATTACCCGATGCCGCGTTTTTTTTGTACATTTTCCTGCGTAAAAATTGGCAAATTCTCGCGATTTTTATCGAAATATCCGCCTCGATACCGTCATCTGACCCACAATCTGCGTGACAAAAAAGCAGGATCGGCAACCAAACCCGATCCTTTCAACGTAAAGATCGTCGCCATAATCGGTAAGAATCCCCTTCCGATCCGAAGATCACCCATAAAAAGATCTCCAGCCTCTGGCGCTGTTTTTCCCCACCATCCCGATCAATTTGTCACTTATCCACAAGATCTTAGTCAGATCTGGGCAAGCCTATCACTGCGGAGTACAATCAGCCTATTCGCCCAATAATGGACACCACAGCCCCCGATGAAAAATATTAGCCTGATCACCGGCAGTACCCTTGGTGGTGCAGAATATGTCGCCGAACATCTTGAAAC
>NZ_JBOFRH010000448.1:0-6321 GCF_051650925.1 Plesiomonas sp. | reverse complement strand
GTGTTTGTCGATCGCGGCGTGCAACTGTGGCAACTGACCCGTCAGGCTGATCAGGCTCAGTCACAGGCGGAAAACGCTTATCGGGCACTGTTCCCACAGCAAAAGCGGTTGGTGAACTTACGTGCACAGCTCAACGGCGTATTGCGCCAAATGCGCGGCCAGCCGGTTATGCAGGGTCTGATCCCGCGCTTGCGGAAAGTGGCCGAAACCGTGACAAAAGAGCAGCAAGCCAACACCGCAACCTCCGTGCGTTTTATGGGCATGAAATATGATCGTGATCGTCAAACATTGCGTATTCAGGCTAAAGCCGCCGATTTTGCCCAGCTTGAGCAACTGCGCTCGGCACTCAGTAACCAGTTTTCGGTCGAGCAGGGCCAGTTATCACGTGAAGCCGGCCAAGTGGTCGGCACACTCACTATCAAGGAGAAACCCTAATGCCAATATGGTGGAAACAGCTCTCCTTACGTGAGAAACGTCTATTACAAGCGGGCGGGCTCTGTTTGCTGCTGGGTATTTTTTTCTGGGGGATATGGCAACCGCTGAATCACAATATTGCTCAACAGGCGCTGCGCTTGCGCCAAAACCAGCAACTGCTGACCCAGATACAAACCTCGGCGGACAGTATCCGCAGTTGGCAACAGCAGCAGGGCAAAACCACCACAGCGGGTAGCAGCAGCCAAAGCCTGTCGCAACAAGTCAGCTTAAGTGCCAGCCAGAACGGGTTAAAAGTGATCCGTATGCAACCACAAGAGAGATCTTTGCAGTTATGGATAGAAGATCTCCCCTTTAATCAGCTGCTCAGTTGGCTGCTGAAATTGCGCCTCGAACAGGGTATTGAAGTCGTGTACCTCGATGTGCTTCCCACCGAACAATCCGGCATGGTGAAAGTGGAACGTCTGCAATTGGAGCAACCTTAAACATGCGAACTGTGTGGAAAAGTACCCTGTTATTGGCCGGTGTGGTAGGCATCAGTGCCATGGTTCATGCTCCGGCTTACCTGCTGCGTCCGCTGCTGACGGTTATCCAACCTGAGCTAAAACTGGGTACGCTTAACGGTTATTGGTGGCAGGGCAGTGCCGCCCAAGCCCGCTATCAGCAGTGGGATTTAGGGGAAGTTAGCTGGCGGATTAACTGGCTGGCATTACTGCAACTGCAACCGGCCGTTGAACTCAAACTCGGTCAAAACAGTGAGCTGCATATTGCAGGTCACGGTGAAGTGCGCCGTACTTGGTCAGGCTGGCAGCTGCGTGAGTGGCGGGTTAGTCTGCCGGCCAGCAGTATCAATAACTTTGTACCTACACTGCCGATGACATTAAGTGGCCGTATGGATTTGAACCTCACCGAAGCCCAGCTTACATCTGCAGGGTGCGAACAGTTGCAAGCTGTTGTTGTATGGAATCAGGCCAGTGCAACATTAATGGGCAATGAGCTTACAGCCAAACCGGCAGGAGCAATCCTCTCCTGTCCCAAACCGCAAACACTGCATGCGATCTTAAAAGCTCAATCGCCGCAATTTGTGGTTGATGCAAAAGCTAATCTGACCGCGTCCGGCTGGGATCTGCAAGGCACTTTCCAACCGAAAGCGGACCTTGCCCCAATGTTCAAGCAAGGGCTGACACTACTCGGTTCGCCAGATGCACAAGGGCAGTACCCGTTGCAACTTAAGCAGCCGTGGTAATAGAGTCTTGCCAAAATCACCTATGTACCTAATATCGTCAATGCCACAATCGGTGCAAAGGGAATAGCTTCACAACTCTGCTGGTATACATATTCTGCTGTCAGCGTGGTCAAATGGCATTCTCAGCGGTACTATCAGCAGGATAATCAGCAGAGTAACCAGCAGAGCAACATCAACAAAAATATCAGCAGAGTCATATCAGCGTAGTCGCAGGGTCAGCGACATGATCAGCACAGGGGCAACGCAGGGCGCACTATGGATAAAATATTACACAAACCAACCATACTCTCGGTAACCACCGCAGCCCGTTCACGCTTGTTTCATATTGAATCGGTAAACTTACGTTTTAGTAACGGCGTTGAGCGTGTGTACGAGCGGATGCACCCTAGTCAGCGAGAATCGGTGATGATTGTGCCGATTATCGATAATGATTTACTGCTGATCAGCGAGTACGCCGTTGGTGTTGAGGGTTATGAGCTCGGATTCCCCAAAGGGCTGGTTGATCGCGGAGAGAGCGTGTTGGCCGCTGCCAACCGTGAACTGATGGAGGAAGCCGGTTTTGGTGCCCATCAACTGACCGTCTTAAAATCGGTCATGATGTCACCGGCGTACTTCTCAAGCCGGATGACATTGCTACTGGCGCGAGATCTCTACCCCTGCAAGCTCGAAGGCGATGAGCCAGAACCACTCACCCTGATCCGCTGGCCGTTAAGTGATATTGACGCACTGCTGGCACTGCCTGAATTTAATGAAGCACGTGCCATGACAGCCCTGTTTATGGTACGTGATTGGCTGAATAACCAGACCGTACATCATGCCGAACAAGCATCTCAACCTTAAGCGGAGAATCCCATGACACCTGAGGCGCTGTTATCGCCGGTATTGGCGATAGCCCAAGAGGCTGGTCAGTTGATTGCTGATATCTATCAACAAGGCAACTTTAAGCAGCAGATAAAATCAGATCATACGCCGGTCACCAGTGCTGATCTGGCCGCTCATGCCCTGATCAGTGAACGCCTACGCGCACTTACGCCAGATATCCCCGTTCTCTCAGAAGAGGAGTGTGATATCCCATTGAGTACCCGTAGCCAGTGGTCACGTTACTGGTTGGTTGACCCGCTTGATGGCACACAAGAGTTTATCTACGGTAGCGGCGAATTTACGACCATGATCGCCCTGATTGAGCAGCATCAGCCGGTGCTTGGTGTTGTCTATGCACCTATCAGCAAAATCAGCTATTACGCAACCCATGGCGGTGGTGCTTTTAAACGTGATATCGCCGGAGTCACCACCCGTTTACAGAGTCGCACCGTTGATGCACAGACAAAACAACTCACCTTTGCCGTCAGTCGCCGTCAGTCGGAAGCTATGCTGGCGGAACAACTCAACCCAGACTGGCACTATACCTTACTGCCACATGGCTCAAGCTCACTGAAAAGCTGCATGGTGGCCGAAGGTATCGCCGATTGTTACCTGCGCTTAGGCCCTACTGGTGAGTGGGATACCGGTGCAACCCAATGTATTTTGCATGAAGCGGGTGGTCATCTGTCAGATACCTACTTACAGCCACTGAGCTACAACCGCCGCGAAACCCTCGAGAACCCAAATTTCATCAGCGTGGGTGATCCCGCACTTCCATGGAAAACCATTCTTACCAATTAAACGCATTCTTACTAATTAGATGTAAGTGAAATGAGCCGAATTTTCGTTTCGCGGTTACACTTCACTTACTCTATGATGCGTTTTATTGATGTCTGAAGGTCTGTTTATGGGTAAGCGTCTGCCGTTAAGCTTGGGTCGAATTGAACCTTTGTCGATTGCCCATCCAATCCGCTATAACAAACTTGCACTGGTGTGTGAAGGCGGCGGTCAGCGCGGCATCTTTACTGCCGGCGTATTAGATGAGTTTTTAGGTGATGAATACTACCCGTTTGGCCTGATTTTGGGCACATCTGCAGGCGCGCAAAATGCATCTGCCTACGTCCTCAACCAGACCGGCTATGCACGCAATGTCATCACCCGCTTTACCACCCAAAAGCGCTTTTTCAGCCCGATGAGCTTTGCCTCGGGTGGGCATATGCTGAATTTAGACTGGCTGATGGACTCTGTTTCACAAGTCTATCCGTTAGCATTAGAACGGGCTGAAAAACGCCTGCATAACCGTGAATTTCTGATGTGCGCTTCACGCTATGACAACTTCAAACCGGTGTACTTTCCTGCGCATGCTGATAGCTGGCACGACAGCATGAAAGCCTCATCTGCGATTCCAGGTTTATACCGAAATGGGGTTGATGTAGCCGGAGAGCGTTACTGGGATGGCGGTGTTAGCGCCGCCATACCGGTGGAAGAGGCATATCGGCGTGGGGCCGATGTCGTCGTCGTGATCCGAACTGTCCCTTCTGAGCCTTACTATACCTCAGAATGGCTGAGCCGGTTTAGCCAGTGGCTATCACACAGCAAGTTTAACCACATGGCGAAAATGGTCGAACACCATGAGCAGAGCTATCAGCAAGCCCAGCACTTTTTACTCAATCCACCGGATAATTTACGGATTATTGAGATCTATCCACCACACAATCTGGCCAGTAAAACGTTGGGCAGCAAGCAAAATGAACTTGATCACGACTACTGGGTCGGGCGGCATTGCGGGCGTTACTTTTTATCTGCTGTCGCACCGTGGTTACAAGCACACGCACAATAAAAACATAAAACATATTCAGGGAAGCGGTGAGTTTTATCTCTACACCGCGCCCTTGCCATCGACTTATAGACTTAACTTATGCAAGTGCACCCGCTCACTTACGCAATGACACCCGCTCAATAGCGTGAGCTGGCCCCTTCGTTAAAATCAGACTGGCCCGCTCTTTGGTCGGCAAAATATTTTGCTCCAAATTCAGACCATTAATTTCATCCCAAATTTGATTGGCAATGCCGACTGCATCCGTTTCAGGAAGCTGCGCATAATGGTGAAAGTAGGAGTCTGGATTTGAAAATGCCCCTTGGCGGAATTTCAGAAAACGGTCGATATACCAGCTTTTTAATAACGCTGTATCCGCATCAACATAAATAGAAAAATCAACAAAATCAGATACAAAGACACGGTGTGGATCATGCGGGTAATCCATACCACTTTGCAGCACATTTAAACCTTCGAGCAACAAGATATCCGGCTGCTCAACCACTTTCTTGGTCTCCGGCATAATATCGTAAATTAAATGCGAGTAGACCGGAGCGGCCACATTCGGCTTACCTGATTTAATTTCAGAGATAAATTGCACCAAACTTTTCATATCATAAGACTCAGGAAACCCCTTTTTCTTCATGATATTGCGCTCATTAAGCACTTTATTAGGATGCAAGAAACCATCGGTTGTCACCAACTCGACATTGCGGTGTTCCGGCCAGCGGGTTAACAGCGCTTGTAAAATTCGAGCCGTAGTACTTTTTCCTACTGCAACACTGCCTGCAATACCTATTACATACGGTATTCGCTGGCGTTCTCGCCCTAAAAACTGATCTAAAACCGATTGCCGGCGTAAATTAGAGCGAATATAAAAATTCAGCAAACGCGACAGCGGTAAATAAATATCCACAATCTCATCGAGTGAAAGCTCGTCATTAATCCCTTTTAAACGTGATAAATCAGACTCCGTTAAGGTCAACGGAATCGAGTCACGGAGATTTGCCCATGCTTGTCGATCAAAAGAAACGAAAGGTGTAGCAATGTCTTGATGTTGTGTCATAGCCAAATCCGGGGTTAAACAAAGCCTATTTAACCGCTAAAAAGAGAACAATACAGATAGTGCCTGTGGCAAAGGCGATAGTATAGAACGTAATAGACACATTCCTTGAACAAAATCTACGCAGTTGAACCATTTTGTGGATTTTTTTGCGATAAAACAGTTGCATCGCCTCTCAAGTACCCATAAAATGCGCAGCACTTGTGGTACGCCGACTTAGCTCAGTAGGTAGAGCAACTGACTTGTAATCAGTAGGTCACCAGTTCGATTCCGGTAGTCGGCACCATAACAAAGAATCCGGAGGGATTCCCGAGCGGCCAAAGGGATCAGACTGTAAATCTGACGGCTCAGCCTTCGAAGGTTCGAATCCTTCTCCCTCCACCAAATTACCAGAATGTGGTAGCCGAGTTTCAGGATGCGGGCATCGTATAATGGCTATTACCTCAGCCTTCCAAGCTGATGACGCGGGTTCGACTCCCGCTGCCCGCTCCAATGTGCTGATATGGCTCAGTTGGTAGAGCGCACCCTTGGTAAGGGTGAGGTCCCCAGTTCGACTCTGGGTATCAGCACCATCTTTCCTGAATTCTTCTATCCCATTCTAACGTTGTTCTATATTCAACAAGCCATGCTTGGTTGATGTGGTAACTATTACCACCGATAACCGCGTCTAGAGGGACTATTCAATGTCTAAAGAGAAATTCGAACGTACTAAACCGCACGTTAACGTTGGTACTATCGGCCACGTTGACCACGGTAAAACTACCCTGACCGCAGCAATCACTACCGTACTGTCAAAAGTATACGGTGGCCAAGCTCGTGCATTCGATCAAATCGATAACGCACCAGAAGAGAAAGCTCGTGGTATCACCATCAACACTTCTCACGTAGAGTATGACACTCCAA
>NZ_JBOFRH010000447.1:0-1075 GCF_051650925.1 Plesiomonas sp. | reverse complement strand
GCTGGTTATTTTTCATGCCCGCTACTTTTAACGGGCCAATATTGGGCAGAAAAATGTTGCCTTGTGGATCAACTACCGTGTTACCCGCATACTCAAATGCGCCCCACATTTTCAGTGCAATACGGTCACCACTGCTGATTTGGTAATTAGGGTTAAACCCTTCACCAAGCGTAGACATAGTGCCGTTGAACAGTTGTGCACCAAACATACTGCTAACCACTTTTGGGGGGGAAAGCAGAGCGGCATTCTCAGCAGTTAATTGAGTGAGTTCGGCGGAGTCAGTTGGCGTTGCAGCCAGTGCAGAGGGTAAAGCAATACTTTGCAATGTTAACCCAAGGGTTAATGCAAGCACGGAAATTTTCATGATATTGCCACTACAAATAATAATGTAAAAAGGGGGCTGTGCGGGCGGTATTCTTAGGCATAAGCTTAATCACGGTGATCTTCAATAATCGCAATAATTAAGCGGGCCACACCGTACATCAGGCCAGAACAGAGCAATACCGTAAATAACCAATATAACCGTGTTGGATATTGTGACTCTTCTGGTAACTGGGGTGAGGCGATAACCGCTAATGATTTTAATTTTCGGGCTGCATCAATACGTGCTTTCTCAACCGAGGCGATAGACAATTTATATAAATCAGTGCTGAACTGGTATTTGGCTTTTAGCTCTTCATAATCAGCTACCATTTGGTTGAGCTTTTTCCCCTTAGGGGAGGCTACTTTATCTTGCTCTATGGTGATCTGTGATTTTAACGCATTAATGTTATTACGCAGTGCCACAACTTGCGGGGTGTTATCTTTCAGATAAGTGAGCTGATTTTTAAGCTCAGTTTCTTGTGCGGCCAGTTGACCTTGTAATTCATTGATCAAACGGCTGGTTGCTTCGGCCTGTAGCAGCGGGTCTAGCACACCATGCTCATTTTGATAATCTAACATTTCAACTTTAATACCACTGAGTGATGCAGTTGCCCGAGCTAGTTCGTCTTGTGCAAAGCGCATTTGATCAGCGGCAATGCGCTGAGATAGGGTATTAATAAACAGTTCAGATTGCTTTAAAATGCTTTTATTT
>NZ_JBOFRH010000446.1:0-1351 GCF_051650925.1 Plesiomonas sp. | reverse complement strand
GAAATACTCATGGTTGCCAGCAGCAACTCCAGCACCAGCATGATCAGCATACCGGCGATAGGTGCGTTGTATTTGTTCATTTTGCCGAAGATGCTTGGGAACAGCTTCATTTGTGCTGCCGCCCAAGATACTTGCGCGTTAGTGAACTGCCAAGCCAGCAGAGAACCGATACAGGCGATGATGGCCAGAGCACAAATCACTTGGCCCACAAACGGTGTGAACATCATGCTGAATACCAGACCGAACGGCGCACTGGATTTCGCCAGTTCAGCGTTAGGTACGATACCCTGAATTACGGTAGTTGAAGCGATGTACACGATAGCCACGGAAACGGTCGCTAGCATAACGGCCAGTGGTACGGTTTTTTCTGGGTTACGTACGGCGCCGGAGTTAGCACCTGCAGTTTCAATCCCCAAGAAGGCCCACAGAGTCAGAGCGATACCGGAAGAGATCCCGTCCATAGTGCCAACGTGGTGTGGGTTCCAGCCGGCGGCGAACAGTTCAGGTTTGAACCAGAACCAACCGATGATAGACAGACCCACCACCGGAATGATGATCCCCCATACAGTTACGCTGGAAATACCACCGGTGTATTTAGGACCCCAGAAGTTAGCCACCATGGTCAACACCAGAACACCAACGACACCCCAGAAGGCGTGTACTGCAGATTCAGATAACCATGGGAAGAAAGGCTTCATGTAGCCAACCGCAGATACGGCAATCGCCACCGCACTGATGACCAAGCAAATATAATAGGTATAAGACGCGATGAAGAAGGAGGACTTACCGTGCGCTTCTTGTGAGTAGGCAGACATACCGCCATCACGGTGACAGAACATACCGCATTTTGCGTAAGTGTAAGCGATACACAGCGCACCCACGGTAGTGACCAGCCAGGAGAGCATGGTAATACCACCTGTACCGGCGAGGTTAGCCGGCAGCATGATAATACCGGAGCCCATCATGTTTACTGTTACCAGTACAGTGAGGCCCATAAGCCCCATTTTGTTATCATCTGAAGATGCCATAAAATTTATCTCTTTATTCGATAAACTTAATATTTATTCATCCAAAGTCACTAAAAGGTGCACAAGATGTGCATAACTGAGGATGAGGAACCCTTATTTGTTGCTGCAGCGAAAACCCACACCAAGGATGTTAATAAATGAGATAACGGCGCAGGAATAATACCGTCATTGCATTTATGTTTTTGCTGAGAATAAGGCCATTAATGTTGATGCGTGAATAAACATTTCTGGCTCGATATACATCCCGTATATGAGTTGGTTTATTTTTTAACACAGCTGCATAGGGAAGAAAATAAAGGTCGAGAAAATCGGATTGTGCCTTG
>NZ_JBOFRH010000445.1:0-2339 GCF_051650925.1 Plesiomonas sp. | reverse complement strand
GGTGGCGCCTATGCCCTAACCGAAAGTGTGGTTGTTGGTACTGACATGCGCTTTACCCCCAATAACGCCTACATCCAGCATGAACGCAACAAGCAAGGTGGCGTAGATACCTTCCGCGTTGAGCGCAAAGGCTTCACCGTAGTCAATTTGTGGACCAGTTATGAACCGCAACAGATTAACGGCCTGAAACTCATGGCGGGCATTGATAACCTGTTTGATGCCGCCTATGCCGAACCGACCGCATTCGGTTTCTACTGGGGCACACCGGAATACGGCACATTGGAGCCTGGGCGTAATCTCAAACTTTCGGCCAGCTATCAATTTTGACGCAGCCTTTTACTCTGCATAGCTGAACGGCATAGTTACTCGGCATAGTTACTCAGCATGGCGAAAATTAGCTAAGCGCTTAACCCGTTTTAAACGGTAGTTTAATTAAGAATAAATTATTCTGCCGTTTAGGTGCTTGTTTTATCGACAGATTGTTTTATGAACAGTGATAATTCAATCACGCACAGAGACAACACCTCTCTCACCAAGTGCGGAATGAGCCAATAGCAATCTTCCAAAGGGAGCTACTGCAACAAAAGACGGACATAAAAAAAGCGGCCTGTGTGAGCAGGCCGCGCTTCGCTTTTATTATCCCTTGCATCCCTTCTTCCGAGCTAAGTACTTCTGCGCTTAGCCTATGAAGGGTCTAGTTTATTGGTGGCGATTCAGAATGCAGTGATCAATACAGAGTAAATGCGTATAAATCATGTTCGTATACATCACAATTCAGTAAGTCGAACGCAAATCGTAAACCTTCACGCCTGCTACCAATTCCGCACAACTCGCAGAGCCGATAAAACGTAAACGACGACGCCCTCCAATAGCCTCAGGCAGTAAGGTAAATCCGGCATCCTCAAAACGCCCTTCGCCGCTATATTCGACATGCACAAACAGCGCCGGACGCTGACTCCACAACTCGATATAGCAACCTTGCTCATCTTCTCCAATACAGTACTCAATCTGCGCTGGTTGCAACGGTAAACGCTTAAACACATCGGGATAAAAACTATTTTCAATGCATTCGTTAGCCTGATGGTTTGGTGACTCCGAATGTAGAACAACATGATAAAAGCCCCGTCGCGCCTCGCTTTCTGAGGCATTCGCACTGCCAGAGGCGTTACTCGTATTACACTCGGGCAGCGGAATTTGCCAAATTGGTGCAGAGCTATCTGCCGCAGCGGTACATCTTAGCGGCCAACGCTGTAACACATCCCCCTGCCAGCTGATCTGCAATACTTCCCCATGCAGCGATTGCGTGACATGCCGATCATTAATCAGATGCAACGTTAACATCGGCTGGCCTTGCGCATTAGGTTCACGAGCAAAAGGTTCATGAATAAAGGTCGCCATTAACGGCGCAAAGAAATGACGCGCATGGTGATGCAGCAATTTCCAGCGTCCCGAATATTCAATGCTCGACCACGAACTCACCGGCCAGCAATCATTGAGCTGCCAAAACAAAATGCCGCGACAGTGGTTTTTATAAGCACGCCAGTATTCCGCTGCCGTTTTAATAGCCAGCGCCTGTTGTACCTGACTTAAGTACAACTGCTGTTCAAAGCTGATCGGGAAGCGAAAATAGCGCGTGATCATCTCCGTGATAATGCTGTTGCCCCGCCCGTTTTTCTGATGCTGTTCAAATGTTGGCGAAGTGATATTCCACTCATCCGGCTCGGCAAAGGATTTAACGGTGGGCAACGATGGCCATGACTGAAAACCGAACTCGGAGCAAAAACGCGGCTTCACGCTGTGGTAAGCATCAAAGGATTTACCGGAATGCCACACATCCCAAAAATGCATATCGCCACGGTTGTCATCATGCCACGCATCACCAAAATCTAACTCCCCATTACACGGCGAACTGGCCCAGAAGCGGCGCGACGGGTCTTCCTGCTCAACGACTTCGGCCAACAGACGATTCAGGCGATCGTAATTCACCGTGTATTTAACGCGCTGTTCACGGGATTCTGGATACCAACCAATCGCGCCAATCACCTCGTTATCCCCACACCATAACGCCAGTGATGGATGGTCGGCTAAACGCTGCACCTGATAACGCACCTCATGCTCAACATCGAGCAAGAATTCAGAGGTTGAAGGATACAGCGCGCAGGAGAACATCAAATCTTGCCACACCAGTAAACCCAGCTCGTCGCACAGATCGTAGAAGATATCCTGCTCATACATGCCGCCGCCCCACACGCGCAGCATATTCATGTTGGCGGCCACCGCATCTTCAAGTAAGCGCCGATAACGCTCTGGCGTGTGACGCGACGGAAGTGCATCGAGCG
>NZ_JBOFRH010000444.1:0-1570 GCF_051650925.1 Plesiomonas sp. | reverse complement strand
AGTAACCTTGCTGACTGATGGTCAAATGACCGACATCACGCGCAGTCGACTCCCGCAGCGAATCATAGGTATACAAACCAAAGCCACCGGCACTGGTCAGCGCAAACACCGCGATGGCAATAATGCACACCGACAACACCGTGCGCCGCCGGTTGCGATACAGATTCAAAGCGGCAATGCGCCACAGCCGCCCCGTTAACTGGCCCATGACAAATCCTCCCCGACCAAGGTGCCATCCACTAACGTCAAGCAGCGATCACAATGCCGCGCCATCCGCGCATCGTGCGTAGCTACCACAAAGGTGGTGCCGGTTTCTCGGCTCAACGCTTTCATCAAACCAACCACCTGCGCGGCGGTTTCACTGTCGAGGCTGGCGGTGGGTTCATCGGCAATCACCAACTGCGGGCGATGGACTAATGCCCGTGCAATCGCTACGCGCTGCTGCTGTCCACCCGAGAGATGATCTGGGCGCTGGTGCAGCACGGTTTCTAACCCTACCCGGCACAACATTTCTTGCGCGCGCTGGCGCTGTACCTGCTCACTACAGCCGTTGAGCTGTAAGGGATAGGCCACGTTTTCCCATGCGGTCATCACGGGGATCAGGTTAAAACGCTGAAAGACAAAGCCCAGTTGGGTGCGGCGCAACGTCGCGGCTTTACGCGCGTGCTGCGGATAACGTTGGCCATCAAGCGTCACCACGCCTTGATAATGTGGCTCCAGTAACCCCAACACATTCAGCAAGGTGCTTTTGCCCGAGCCTGATGGCCCACACAGCGCCACCATCTCACCACGGTGGATCTCCCCACTCACGCCGTTAAGCGCGGTAATTTCACGACTGCCCAACGCATAATGTTTGGTGATGCCTTCAAAGCGCAGCATTGGCCACCTCCTGCGTTGCGACATACACGCAACAAACGACTCTGCTCAGTAACTCACGGTTGTGCATGATTGAACTCCTACATCCTGTATTGATGGCAGCACTGTACAAGGTGCGAAGACACGCTATGTGGTTATGCGACGAACGGTAATTTAAGGGCGTGAATGGTGAGAATTGGGGTGCCAATCAACGGAGCACATTGAGCATGCCAATCGGCCTATGAGATTAAGAGCGAGGAAAATCGCAAGGTATGCGCCAAGAGGGAAGCGTTTTATTGGCGGTTTTAATCGGCAATGAATAAAGGTGGTTAAAAATATATCACTCACTACGCAGCAGCAGATAAATAACCGCATGTCACTATACTTATGCATATTATTGCGTTACAGTCATTCGGTTTATCTTACGCAATTTGCAAAACTATCATTTTATAAAAAACAAATTAAATTTATTAATGCAGGAAAATAAAAGGAATGGCTACTTTGCTTCACATCCATCAACGTTAATATCGCACATTTTTATCTCTTTGTGCTACGTACGCAGTAATTAATCACATGTATTGATGTTATTTGTTGTACCGCAGCGTTTGCTCACCTTGTTAAACCAAACAATTAAAAATATGAATCCTGTTATTGTCTCCGTTCTCGTTATGCTGCTGCTCAGCTTAGCCAGAATCAACGTTGTGATCGCCCTGAC
>NZ_JBOFRH010000443.1:0-5969 GCF_051650925.1 Plesiomonas sp. | reverse complement strand
CCACTGCTCATTCTCACACTTAGGCATGATTCCCCGCTCTTCCCAGTAACAACCGATAGCATGCGGATCAGCTTGCCACTGCTCACGTGCAGCCAATAACCCCTGCTCACGCAATAAACCACCGGTTTTTGCTGTAAATCCTGGAAAGAAAAAGTGTTTAGTGAGGCCATCAGACTGCAGTGATGGCAGTGCATGACACCCCTCGACCCACGGCTCGGCACTCAGATACTCTAAATTTAACCAACAAGGTGCTACCGTACACTGGCGCATCTGTGCTCTGAAATACTCTGGCAGCTCACAGGCAAAAGCCTCAATCACATTGTAAGCGGGTATCACAGGCTCTGCTCCACCCTGTGGCTTTGCTTGCCACAAGCAGAGGGTTATCCCAGCATACTGCTGCTGCACACGGTGTGCATCTACTCCGGGACAGATTCGGGCACATGACGCCAGATCATCAACCCACAAGCGTACCTTCTGCTGATACTCAGTGGTCAATTGACGTGCCAAACGCAGCGTCACGCCGATATCGCCATAATTATCCACGACTGTACAAAAAATATCCCAGTCATAACGCTGTTCACTCATACTGCATTGCCTGCACATTGATTAGCCTTTTATAGGTTATTTTACGCTATTTCATCTGCGAAATGAGTGCCTTGAATGGTGAGATCTCAATCACACTACTGAGGAATTGCATTAAAAAGCAGTGATCTCTGCCTGCAAGCACGATTTTTTCCCGCTGACGGTTGCTCAAAAGCCGTTCAACCTGTAGTCTGCGCCTCTAATTGAACATCTGTATGATGCTCATCATCTCATTTCATTCACTGTTTTAGGTACGCACCCTTGCTTTCCACAGCCAATATCACAATGCAATTCGGCGACAAGCCGCTTTTTGAAAATATCTCCGTTAAATTCGGTGAAGGTAATCGTTATGGTCTGATCGGGGCTAACGGTTGTGGGAAATCCACCTTCATGAAAATTCTGAGCGGTGAATTAGAGCAAAGCGCTGGTAATGTCAGCCTTGATGTCAATGAGCGTATGACCAAGTTGGGTCAGGATCAGTTCGCGTATGAAGAGTACAGCGTAATTGATACCGTCATCATGGGGCACAAGGAGCTGTGGGAAATTAAGCAAGAGCGTGATCGCATCTATAATCTGCCTGAAATGAGCGAAGATGACGGCATGAAAGTAGCCGATCTTGAGGTTCAGTTCGCTGAAATGGATGGTTACTCTGCTGAAGCGCGTGCTGGCGAGCTTTTGCTTGGTGTAGGTATTCCACTAGAGCAGCATTTTGGCCTGATGAGTGCCGTAGCACCGGGTTGGAAACTGCGGGTATTACTGGCACAAGTGCTGTTTGCTGAACCTGATATCATGCTGCTTGATGAACCAACCAACAACTTGGATATTCATACTATCCGTTGGCTAGAAGATGTGCTGAATCAGCGCAACTGTACCATGATCATTATTTCGCATGACCGCCACTTCCTGAACAGTGTTTGTACCCATATGGCCGATCTGGATTATGGTGATCTACGCCTATTCCCTGGCAACTATGATGAGTACATGACTGCGGCAACACAAGCGCGTGAGCGTCTATTAGCAGATAACGCCAAGAAAAAAGCACAACTGACCGAGCTTCAATCTTTCGTCAGCCGCTTCTCTGCAAACGCCTCAAAAGCAAAACAAGCAACATCACGTGCGCGTCAGATGGATAAAATTAAGCTTGAGGAAGTAAAAGCATCAAGCCGTCAGAATCCATTTATTCGTTTCGAACAGGAAAAAACGCTGTTCCGTAACGCACTTGAAGTTCAAAAGCTGGCTCAGGGCTATGATGGCAATACCCTTTTCTCTGGCTTTAACTTGATGACTGAAGTGGGTGAGCGCGTTGCGATTATCGGCCAGAATGGTGTGGGTAAATCTACCCTGCTGCACACCTTAGTCGGCTTGATGGAAGCACAAAGCGGCACGATTAAGTGGTCAGAAAATGCGCACATTGGTTATTATGCACAAGATCATGCCGACGAGTTTGATTGTGATCTGAACCTGTATGACTGGCTTGATCAGTGGAAAAAACCGGGCGATGATGAGCAGGTTATCCGTGGCATGCTTGGCCGGATGCTGTTCTCGCAAAATGATATTCTCAAATCAGTACGGGTGATCTCCGGTGGTGAACAAGGCCGTATGCTGTTTGCTAAGCTGATGCTGCAAAAGCCGAATATTTTAGTGATGGATGAACCGACTAACCATATGGATATGGAGTCTATTGAATCTCTGAACTTGGCATTGGAAAACTACAAAGGCACACTGTTCTTTGTCAGCCACGACCGTCAGTTTGTCTCTTCACTTGCCACACGTATTATTGAATTAACCCCTGAGGGTATTCAAGACTTTAACGGCACTTACGATGAGTATTTGCGTCGTCAAGGTTTGTAATACGATAACGGTTATGCCCAATAAGGTATAACCGTAAAATCAGAACGATACCAATAAATAAAAACAGAGAGCCAAATGCTCTCTGTCTTTATTTGTATAGCATGATTTATATAGCGAGATAATTTACTCTTGATTACCTGATAACTCACGGCCTGATTGGTCTATATTTTCCAGTGATACAGAGATACCAAACCCTTGAAATCCATTGAGTGATAATTGAATCAACTGCTGTTTTTGCTTTGCACTTTCCACGCGTGTTGCAATAGCATAAGGTGAACATTGATAAATTAAACGGCACAATGAAATGACAATATTACGGGTCATAATATCTGCACCAGAATCAATACTGCTGGTATAGCTGTAATCAAGCTTAATGTATTCGGGTTTAAATTGAGCTAAGTAATACCCTTTTCCTGCAATTCGACCAAACTGATCAAGGCCCCAGCGCCAGCCGCTATTCTCTATATGCTGAATGAAAAATTTAGCGCGCTCTATATTCATCAATAGCGCAGATTCTGACACCTCTAAAATAAGATGTTGATGTAAAAATTTAGCCTGTTGTAAATAACGGATAAAATCATGGCTATGCACACTCAGCATACTAATATTAATCGCCACCGCTTTATCAGCCTGCTGCTGGGCTAAATAACTGATTACTGCCATATCCAGCTGTACAGATAACCCAACTGCTTCAACCATTGGCAACCAATCTTCAGCCATAATCCACTGTTCATTTAATTTTAGCTGAATAAAAGCTTCCTGATGTAGGATGTTACCTTCTTTATCAAAAACCGGTTGTAAAATAGCATTAACATTCTGAGCTGGACTTTCGATAACCTGTAAAATAGCAGAGCGCCAAGCATGATTATCATTCAATACCGGTGAGAATGTATCTTGATGAATATAGTAGTGTTTTGCTGACTTTCTCGCCCGTTGCAGCGCCATATCTGCTGCACTCAAGAGTGCTTGACTGGTTTGGCGACCATGTGTTGTCGCACCGCCTAATAATACCGGTAATTCTAAAGACAACCCATTGCGGTTCTGTCTGCTTTGTACCTCTTCATATTCAGCCATGACTTGGTTAATATTTGCTAATAATATTGTTGCCAGTTGCTCTGCAGGTTCTGCTAATAATCGCGGACACCAAATTGCAAATTCAGCTAAACGCGTACGAGCAATAATCGCATCAGGATAGGCAGTACACTGTTCACGCAACAGTGTAGCGATACGTAAACTTATTGTATCCGCATCCTGATTACTGATTGTCTCATAATAATGAGATAATCCTTCAAGATCGATCATAAAGAGAACACCAGCAACACCTTCATGACTAGCAGTATCTAATTGTTGACGAAACCATCGGCGGTTAGCCAAGCCTGTCGTTACATCCTGATAAGCTTCACGGTGTAGTCGTGAAGCCTCCTCAATTTGAGCATTAAACTCACGTAAAAATTTTTGCTCTATCGTATTAAAAGCCAGTGAAATTTCTCTGAGCTCTTTTATATTTGACAGTGGTAAGTCAGCAGTAGACGATAATAATGTGGATGGTGTTTTTTCACTCCCCGTATTATTAACAAAAAAAACGGGAAAATGTTCTGTCAGCTCATACAGCGGTTTTAATACCTGACGCAAGATCAGACTGTAAATGAGTAACGTAATAATAATACTCACAACAAATAAAAGACATAATAACAAGGGAAAACCTAGACTAGGTTTAAATACTGAGTCACCGCCCGTAGAAGATAAGGTTTCACCCTGCTCGTTGATTATTGCTATCTCAGTGGAGGATGATGGTGTAGCGGAGATCTGCTCTGAAGATGTTTGTACAGCACTAGCCTCAGGGGAAAGTACAAACGGCAATATAGTAAAATGCTTAACTAAAAACAGTGTGGAGAAAAAAAGTACGACACCAAGTACTAGCAACAATAGCGTTAATCGCTGTAATAAAGCCCTGAATAATGTTGTCATTACTGTGCATCCCATCAAATTATTTAAGCGATACAAGCTGATACTCTATTTTTCACTCAACGTTTTTCATTCAACACCGCACTGAACTCAACGTGCTATGCTAAAAGATAGTTCATTTCTCAGAACCTAACCATATTTATCCATAGTGATTAGCTCTGGTGTAAAAAGTATAATATTGTACAGATAACCCGTTTTATGGTGATTTCATGAAGTTTCGAGAAGCAACCTTGGCTGATATTCCGGTAATGTCTGCAATTAGGCTGGCAGTTAAAGAGAACACCCTCTCTGATCCGAGTATTATTACTTATCAAATGTACGAAGAGTACCTTCATCAACACGGAAAAGCATGGGTGTGTGAAATAGGCCAGAAGATCATCGGATTTTCTTATGCCGCTTCAGAAGACCACTCTATTTGGGCTCTGTTCGTTCACCCAAATAATGAAGGGATAGGCGCAGGTAAACAGTTGCTTCGGTTGGCTACAGAATGGTTATTTGCGCAGGGAGCAAAAACAGTAACGCTGAGTACAACGGTGAATACACGGGCCGACCGCTTTTATACAGCGCAAGGGTGGGTTCGAGGCGTAATGAAAGATGAAGATGAAGTTATTTATACACGGCATAAATCTGTGAGTTAACCGCATTGGGGTATGCACATTTTGTCTGTGCCACCCCAAATAAAGCTATTTTATTCGCATTTTGCTAGATGAACTGTTACTGCCACTTTTCGTATTCAATCTGACTATTTTTTGTCGCATCAGAAAACCACATTACACCATCTTCAATAGTTGCCTGAATATGCATGGTACGCTGTACATATGGGCTTAATGCCGCGGCTTGTTCATCAGAGATGAAATAGACCGACAAGTTTGCGTATTGTTTGAGTTTACGTTTATTTTGCTCCCACCACACACGGGCAGAGCGCTCACTGTAGGTATACAATACAACTTGTTCAGATTGATTAACGGCTTTTTTAAGCCTCTTTTCATCAGGAAGGCCAACATCAATCCACAAATCGATACCGCCATGATAATTTTTAACCCAAATCTCGGGTTCGTCTTCTGCGCATAAGCCTTTTGTGAAGGATAAACGCTCATCAGCATGACGGATCCATGCCAATAAGCGTACCATCATGCGTAATTCTGTTTCTGACGGATGCTGTGCAATAACTAAATCGGCATCCTGATAGTGGTGGCGATCCATGTCCGCAATATTGACATTTGCTTTATAGACAGTCGCTTTTAAGGCCATGCTATTCTCTTTATGATGTGCTTTTTAAAAGGTATATCGTGCTGCCATACTGTTTATGGCAGCAGAAAGACAGGGTGATAAGTAGGTAATTATGCGGTGTGTTATACAGGTATCTCTTTTACATGCAAAGTAATACCGCTTACAAAGACAACTTCAACAACACAATCTGCGGGAAGATCAGTGTCAGATTGGATGCGCCACGTTGTATCGCCTAAGGTTAAGCGGCCAATACCGTTTTGCATGGGTTCAGTGAGTTTTCCTTGTCGGCCAATCAGCGTATTTCCACGCTGATTCAACTGGGTATGTTGCTGGTCTTGCTT
>NZ_JBOFRH010000442.1:0-12740 GCF_051650925.1 Plesiomonas sp. | reverse complement strand
CTGTTTATTTTGTGCTAGTGGCCATCCATGAATGATAAATTGTTTTTCGCTCTCAAAAGCGTGTACCAATAATCGGTTTTTTGCAAAGCAGAACTCGAATAAATAATAAAAATTGTCAGGTTTTTTTGTGTCTTGTTGTCTTGTTTTTTTGTGGATTTTTATTTGTCAGGTATGTGAATGGTATAATGTGTATTTATGGTTACACTTAGTTATGAATTCAAACAAAAAAACGTAATCGATTATTATCTCTCACGTTTATGCTTTATCTCTTATTTATCGTCTATAAAAAATAGAGGTTCTTGTACAGCCGATGATAATTTTAAACATCAATGCAAATGTGGCAGCGAAAAAGGGTGTACACATTAAAATAATAGGGCCTTTATGAACATCTGATTCAGATGATTGTTATTACAATGAAAAAAGTGAAATAAACGTTAACCTTCATCATAGTAAGGTTTTGTGGGGCTAAATGGAAAATAACCAAATCGCAGTAGCAAAAAATAGACATCAGCGTTTTGCTTTAACGCTGATGGGGCCTGCCTTTATTACCGCGATTGGGTATATTGATCCGGGTAACTTTGCAACCAATATACAGGCCGGTTCTACGTATGGTTATACCTTACTGTGGGTTGTGGTTGTATCAAACATGATGGCGATGCTGATCCAGCTGTTATCGGCAAAGCTGGGTATTGCAACCAACAAAAATCTGGCTGAACACTTGCGTGATAGCCTGCCTAAAGTGTGCGTATGGGGCTATTGGATACAGGCCGAAGTCATGGCAATGGCCACTGATCTGGCTGAATTTATTGGTGCTTCTATCGGGTTTAAACTGTTATTGGGTGTCAGTTTGCTTGAAGGAGCAATATTGACCGCCATTATTAGTGCGTCAATTTTGCTGGTACAAAGCCGTAACCCCAAATACCTTGAAATGGTTATTGGTGCATTTTTATTGTTTGTGGCGGTCGCCTATTTGATTGAACTGAAATTTGTTCACCCCGACTGGACGCTGGTGGCTAAAGATTCATTCTGGCCTGATGAACCGAACAATAATGCTATTTATCTTTCAGCCGGTATTCTTGGTGCAACCATTATGCCGCATGTTATTTACCTGCATTCAGCACTAACGCAGCGGCAAGGTGATCCCACTACAGCACATACAGATCCTGAGCAACAGCGTCTGCACTATCGCTCTACACGGCTTGATGTAGGCATCGCCATGACCATTGCCGGATTTGTGAATATGGCAATGGTGGTTATGGCGGCCGCAACCTTTCATGTGAGTGGCCACCCAGAAGTGGCTGATCTTGAAACGGCTTATAACACCTTAACCCCTTTACTTGGGAAAGCTGCGTCGGTCATTTTTGCCCTGAGTCTGATTGCCTCTGGTTTATCGTCCACCGTGGTTGGTACATTGGCCGGCCAAGTGGTTATGCAGGGTTTCACTCATCTAAAAATTCCACTATGGGTGCGAAGAGTCGTTACCATGCTTCCAGCATTTGTCGTGATTATTATCGGCTTAAACCCGAGCTCGATTTTGGTGTTGAGCCAAGTGGTGCTGAGTTTTGGCATCGCGTTTGCCCTGATCCCATTGCTGATTTTCACTGGCCAGCGTGCGCTGATGGGGGAGTTAACTAACAGCAAAATCATTCAAGGGATAGGAGCGGTGATTGTTGTACTGGTGGTGGCACTGAATATTTTTTTGCTGGCAACATCGTAATACTTTTGGGTAGGGATCTTTTTGGTGCTGACGGCATATACAGCATGAATACCAATAAAGTGATGTAACTTTATACAAAAAAACGGATATATGGCTAAATCCACAGTATAAAACTGCAAACTTGATCTAGGGCGGCTATAATCAGCGCCCAATGTTCTCTTTTTTTTGATTTTATGCTGTAACCACTCATGACAACACATACCCAAGTACCGGTAAGGTATCCGAAAGAATGGTTTGCTTTAACCATTGTGTACAGTTTTACCGGTGCCGCAATTTTAGCGTCGATTATCTTTTCCCTTTTACTGTTTTTGTCGATAGACGACAACCCGATGATGAAGTGGTTGTTCGGTGCATTGGCCGTTATTTTTGAATTGGGGAAATTTTATGTCTGGTACGAGTTTGGTGAACGGCGTTCACGCCGAGATCTGAGTGGAGCACTGTCAGCCCTGTTTTTTTATACCATTTTGGCGATGATTTCGATTGGCGGCAGTATTGGTGGCATCAACAGTGCTACTAACACCGCTCTGAATGTTGAAGCTCAACATCAGCGCGAAGTTGCCCGTTACGATGAACAAATTGCCTCAATTGATCGGCAAATTCAGCTCAATGAAACCGCAGCAATGAAGTACATTGAACTGGATCGTATCTCCAGAGGTGTGAAAAGCATGCAAGATGCTAACTCGGCACTGCGTTTGCAGCAAGATGCTCTGCGTCAGGAGCGTGATGCCCAGCCGGTGAGTGAGCAATCTTCTATGCTGGGGCTGATGAGCAGTTTGGCTGAAGGTATGCATCTCTCCACATCCCAAGTACAGTTTGTTTTAGTCTGTTTTCTTTCACTGTTATTGGATGTATTTGCCGCATTTTTTGTTGGCTTGATTGGTGAAGAGAGCCGTTTTCGCCGTAAATGGGCAGCCGAGCAGCGTATGTTACTTAAGCCGGTGGCAGAGCCTGAAGTACAAGAGGCGAGCATAGTGGCTGAACCGGAAGTTGAAGCTGTCACCCTTAGTCCGTTTGAACGGGTGCGTGAAGGCTTGCTGGCCGGCCATGTGAAATGCAGCAAAAAGCACGTAGCTCAACATTTACAACTGCCCGTTGAGCAAGTAGATAGCATTTTCCAGCAGCTGGTGTCTGAAGGCGTGCTGGGGCAGCGGCCAAATCGCCATTATCATTTGTGTGATACGCTGTAAGCTTGGCAATATTATCGGTTTTGTTTTATTAAAAGCGCCTGCGGGCGCTTTTTGATGTCTGGCGATAAAGCACCTTGTGGGGTACGACAGACAATTCCGCTCCAGTGCGTTTATTCAACGGACTTTACGTTGTGATATGCGTATAATGGACAACAATTTTTCTTGAAATCAGAGTCACGATGAAATCATTGTTCGCAACAACTGCCCGGGGATTGGAAGAACTGCTGAAAACTGAGCTAGAAAGCTTAGGCGCACAGGAGTGTAAACTGACGCAAGGCGGCGTTCATTTCAAAGGTTCTGTTGAAATAATGTACCGCAGCATGATGTGGAGCCGTTTGGCTTCGCGTATTTTACTTCCGCTGGCCACATTTAAAGTTTTCAGTGAGTTAGACTTGTACCTCGGCGCAGGCAGTGTGAACTGGCAAAATATCTTTGATGTTAAGGATACCTTTGCCGTTGATTTTACCGGAACAAACGATGAGATCCGTAATAGCCAGTTTGGTGCTGTGCGGGTTAAAGATGCCATTGTTGACCATTTCAGCCGTAAAGTGGGTGATCGCCCGAGCGTTGAGCGTCAGGATGCTGATATCCGTATCAACGTTTATCTGCACAAAGAAGAAGCTGTGCTTTCGCTAGATTTGTGCGGCGCGAGTTTACACCAACGTGGTTATCGTGATCGTACTGGTGCAGCGCCGCTCAAAGAGAACTTAGCGGCAGCATTAGTACTGCGTTCTGGTTGGAAAATCGGTACACCGCTGGTCGACCCAATGTGCGGCTCAGGCACACTGCTGATTGAAGCGGCGATGATGGCTTCCGATATGGCGCCAGCATTGTGGCGCGAGCAGTGGGGCTTTTTGGCTTGGAAAGGTCATGACCGCGATGTTTGGAAAGCGATTCGTGATGATGCACAAGTGCGTGCAAACGCGGGTGTGAGCAAAACCGCACCGCTGTTCTTTGGTATCGATAATGATCAGCGCGTTATTGATCGTGCGCAAACCAACATCCGCAATGCCGGTTTAACCAGCCTGATTAGCTTAAAGCGTGCCGATGCTGTGGCATTGACCAATCCACTGAGTACCGCACAGAAAGCTGAAAATTTGCGTGGTACGGTGCTCTCTAACCCTCCTTACGGTGAGCGTTTAGGCTCAGTACCGGCTCTGATTGCACTGCACACCGTATTTGGCCGCCGTTTGAAGCAAGAGTTTGGCGGCTGGCGTGTATCGCTATTCAGCGGTGCGCCAGAGCTGCTGAACTGCCTGCAAATGCGTGCAGAGCGTCAGTTTAAAGCGAAAAACGGCCCGCTGGATTGTATCCAGAAAAACTACCAAATTGCAGAACAGCAGCAAGACAACAGCACGCGCAGCCTAAAAGGTGCGGAAGATTTTGCCAACCGTCTGCGCAAAAACATTAAAAAGCTCGACAAATGGGCCGCAGATGAAGGTCTGGAAGCGTACCGTTTGTATGATGCTGATTTGCCTGACTACAACGTTGCCATTGATCGCTATCTTGATCATATCGTGATCAATGAATACGCCGCGCCAAAAGAGATCGAAGAGCAAAAGGCACGTCATCGTCTGTTTGACTTGGTTGTTGCCGTGCTTGATGTTACCGGTGTTGAAGCCGATAAAGTGATTTTGAAAGTCCGCGAGCGCAAAAAAGGCACATCTCAGTACGAGAAAATGGCCAATCAGGACGATTACTTTGTGGTTCACGAATATGGCGCAAGCTTGTGGGTAAACCTGACAGACTATCTGGATACAGGCCTGTTCCTTGATCACCGATTAACCCGCCGCATGTTGGGGCAAATGGCGAAAGGAAAACGCTTCCTTAACCTGTTTGCTTACACAGGTACGGCAACAGTACATGCCGCTTTAGGTGGCGCAAGCAGCACCACAACGGTAGATATGTCAAAGACTTATCTGAACTGGGCCGAGCAAAACCTCAATCTGAATAATATCCGAGGTCAGCACCGTTTAGTGCAGGCCGATTGTCTGCGCTGGCTGGAAAATGCCGATGAGCAGTTTGACCTGATCTTTATTGATCCGCCAACATTCTCAAACTCAAAGCGTATGGATGAGTCATTTGATGTGCAGCGTGATCACTTAAAGCTGATGCAAAATTTGCAGCGTTTGCTCAGTGATGACGGCGTGATTGTGTTCTCGAACAACAAGCGCGGATTCAAAATGGATATGGAAGGTTTGGCTGCACTGGGTCTGGATGCTGATGACATTACTAATTTGTCATTATCAGCTGATTTTGCGCGTAACCGCCAGATCCACAACTGCTGGATTGTGAAACACCGCGAACAAATCGCTTAATGCACTGCATTTTGAATCGATAAAAAAGCCCGCAGATTGCGGGCTTTCAAGTGATACACGACTGAAAACCAAAGGACAACAGGGTTGCAGATGCGATACCGACTTTACCACACGGAATATTGTCATCTCTGCGAGATGGCGTGGGAGATAATTTTGCAGTGCGGCATAGCGCCACATTGCCAACGTATTGATATTGCCGGACATGAATCATTGGAAGCCCGTTATGGCATCCGGATCCCCGTCTTATGCGATTTAGCTGGCCGAGAGCTCGGCTGGCCCTTTGACTTAACGCAATTACAGGAGTGGTTAGCCAATGGCGCTGATTAACCTCACCGGTGCATACCTCTCTTACAGCGATGCACCGCTACTTGATCATACCGAACTGCACATTGAACCGAACGAACGCGTCTGTTTAGTTGGCCGCAACGGTGCGGGCAAATCGACACTGATGAAAGTGCTGGCCAGTGAACAAAAGCTTGATGATGGCCGTTTACAGGTACAGCAAGACGTTGTGATCTCACGTTTGGAACAAGATCCACCGCGTAATGCAACCGGCAGTGTTTTTGACTACGTTGCTGAAGGTGTCGAGCACGTCGCTACCTTGCTTAAAGATTACCATGCCATTTCTCAACTGGTGTGTAGTGACCCGTCAGAGCAAAATCTGAATAAAATGGGAAAACTGCAAGAAGCACTGGATCACTGCAATGGTTGGATGTTTGAAAGCCGTATCCATCAGGTGATGGAGCAGTTAAATCTGCAAGAAGATATGGCACTGTCTGAACTTTCTGGCGGCTGGCTGCGTAAGGCTGCATTGGCGCGTGCACTGGTGTGTGCACCTGATGTTCTGCTGCTTGATGAGCCAACCAACCACCTTGACGTGGATACTATTCGTTGGCTGGAAACTTTCCTCAAAGAGTTTAAAGGCAGCATTATCTTTATCTCGCATGACCGTGCATTTATCCGCAATATGGCCACCCGTATTGTTGATCTTGACCGTGGCGCATTAGTGTCATGGCCGGGCGATTACGATAAATATCTGGAAGGCAAAGAAGAAGCCCTGCGGGTAGAAGAGCAGCAAAATGCCGAGTTTGATAAAAAACTGGCACAAGAAGAGGTCTGGATCCGTCAGGGGATCAAAGCCCGTAGAACACGTAATGAAGGCCGTGTTCGCGCCCTCAAAGCCCTGCGCCGTGAGCGTTCAGAGCGCCGTGAAGTCATGGGCTCGGCAAAAATCCAAATTGAAGATGTATCACGCTCCGGCAAAATTGTCTTTGAACTGGAAAATGCTTGCTACGAAGTGGATGGCAAAGTTCTGCTCGACAACTTCACCTCACAGATTATGCGTGGTGATAAAATTGCACTGGTCGGTGCGAACGGTTGCGGTAAAACCACATTAATCAAACTGTTGCTGGGCGAGATCCAACCAACATCTGGCCGTGTACATTGCGGCACCAAACTGGATGTTGCCTACTTTGACCAGTACCGTGCCGAGCTTGACCCTGAGAAAACCGTGATGGATAACGTTGCGGAAGGGAAGCAAGAAGTCATGTTTGGCGGCAAACCGCGCCATATTCTGGGCTACCTGCAAGATTTCCTGTTCCACCCACGCCGTGCGATGACACCGGTAAAAGCGCTGTCGGGTGGTGAGCGTAACCGCCTGTTATTGGCGAAATTGCTGTTAAAGCCGAACAACCTGCTGATCCTCGATGAGCCAACCAACGATCTCGATATTGAAACGCTTGAGCTGCTCGAAGAGATCTTAGCTGATTATCCGGGCACACTGCTGCTGGTCAGCCATGATCGTCAGTTTGTCGACAATACCGTCGGCAGTTGCTGGATGTTTGAAGGTGATGGTCATGTTGCCGAGTATGTGGGTGGTTACCATGATGCACGTTTGCAGCAGGAAGCGACACATGCCACGCGCGCCACGCAGAAAGCTGCACCGGTAAAAGCAGCATCTGCCGAACCGAAAACGGCAAATAGCAGTCATGCAGAGAGTGCCCAGCCTGCACGCCGCTCTGCCAGTGTACGCCTGAGCTACAAGCAGCAGCGTGAACTTGATGAACTGCCTGCCCAGCTAGAGAAACACGAAGTTCGTATTGCTCAATTGCAAGCAATTATGAATGACCCTGATTTTTTCCTGAAATCGCACGAAGAAACAACGCCTGTTTTAAATGAATTGGCCGAAGTAGAGCAAATGCTCGAAACAACATTTGAGCGTTGGGAAGAGTTGGAAAATCTAAAAAACAACGTTTAGTAAAGGATAACCTACTGAAATAGCGTGGGTTGTTTCGCAAAACTGTCATAAGGCCATCATATTTACACTGTAAGGTGCAAGGTATGATGGCCTTTTTGTATGTAATGAACCTGAGTATCGCATCACAAAAATGACATTGGCCTGATTTTTGCGCGTTGAATTTGCCCCGTTATTGTCCGATTCTTAATGGTGAGGGGTGGATAACCTCTCATCGAGGCTTCCGTACCAACACGAGGAAAACCGGAATGAAGAGACAAAAACGGGATCGTTTAGAACGTGCTCATTCACGTGGTTACTTTGCTGGATTAGAAGGGCGTTCGAAAGAGCTTTGTCCATATCAAACTCTTGATGCACGATCACATTGGCTGGGCGGTTGGCGCGAGGCTATCGATAACAGAACATCAAACGGCATGAAGTAACTGCCGGTGTACAGCCTGTATAACGAAAAGTAGACAGTATCGTTATTGGAAACCATTATACTTACGCTTGGCTCTGGTAGACACTCTACAATAGAAACTACACATAAGCGTTACATATAAACGGCAAGAACAGCGTATAACATCACGCCATGTTCAGCGGGCTAGATAGAGATAACGGGCACTCACTGAGTGCCCTTTTTGTTGCGTGAAGGAGAGGGCGGCTAACGTTTTGTTTTTTCTGCAACCGACACGCTTCCTACAATAAAATATGTTGGGCAGATTTCCGTGCGGTGATAAACCCGAAAGACTATGGCGCAATATTCCGTATGGCAAGACGACGCTTTTTCCAGTTACGGGTAACCGTATAACGCCAGATCCCTCGGATAGAGAAATAGCCAATGAATGCTGCAATAATGCCGCAGATAAAGCTGCCGAGTAAAAACGGGATAAACAGCGTATCAAACTGTGTCATCACCCACTCCATTGAGAAATGCAGCTTTCCCTCATAATGTGGCGTGCCCAAAACCCATGCGCCGACTTTATATGCGCAATAAAAAATAGGGGGCATGGTGATTGGGTTAGTCAGCCAGACTAATGCTACCGACAACGGCAAATTAACCCGCAATAAAATAGCGCCACAGGCTGCCAATAACATCTGGCATGGCAAAGGGATGAATGCAACAAACAAACCGACAGCAAAAGCGCCGGAAGCAGATCGACGATTTAAATTCCACAAGTTGGCATGGTGTAACCAACGGCTGAGAATGCTCAGGCTCTTATGAGCACGAATAGACTCCTGCGAGGGGAGATACTTTTGAATCAGCTGCTTTAACATGGTCATACACCGTTGAAACGATTTTTAATTGTAGACAGTGCCGCATTGGCAATCATTGTCGGTATTGTACCGTTAATTTGGCTCACTGCATTACCCTCTTGGCTCGCGTTGGTAGGGATATTTCCCGTTCTTCTTTTATTGTTACTGGGACGAACCCCACTGCTCTTTAACCTATTAATTGTAGGGGTATCCTTTATAGTAGCAACCACAACGGCGCGTCAATTTCAGAGTGATATTACACAGATAAAATATGATGGCGGCTATATTAGCATAACTGCGCAAATAGAAAGCCCTGAACTGTTTGGTGCAGATAATAAACACATAGTGGCACGAGTAACCTCAATAGAAGGCAAACATCAGGCGTTTTTAGCCCGCTTATCGTGGAAAAATGCACCGCCTTTACTGGCCGGTGAACAGTGGCAATTTACGGCAAAATTATACCCAGTGTCAGCGCAAATCAATCAGGGGGGATTTGATGCCCAACGCTGGATGATCTCAAACCATATACAGGCTACCGGCATCATTAAAACTGGTCATCAATTAGCCGGTGAACCTTCGTTACGCCAGCGTTTAATGACGCACTCAATAAAACAGATGCAGAGGTTGCCCAATGCCGATGTGCTGGTGGCGTTGGCATTTGGTGAACGGGCGTTGATCAGTGATACGCGCTGGCAGATATTCCAGTACAGCGGCATTGCCCATTTAATGGCAATCTCTGGTTTGCACGTGATGTTTGCCGGTTTGTGCGGCTTTATGCTGATGCGCGTGGCGCAGTATCTATTGCCCGCACAGCGTATTAAACCGGCTATTCCTCTGTTAGCAATGGGGTTGGCAGCCATTGTCTATGTGTGGATTGCTGGCTGGGCACTGCCCGCCGAACGTACATTACTGGCCATGTTGCTCGTGATGCTTGCCCGTTATGGCCAGTGGCAATTGCGGCCAGTCACACTGCTGCTCTGTGTTATGGCGATGCTGTTGCTGTTAGACCCTCTGACCGTGTTATCAGACAGTTTCTGGCTCTCTTGTCTGGCGGTAACGGTGCTGATGATCTTGGGGCATTTTTTCCCGTTACCTGTGGTATTGCGCCGCCGTATCTGGTTACGAATTCCAGCCGAATGGGTACATGTTCAAATCGGGCTAACACTGCTGCTTGCGCCGGTACAGTTAGCCATGTTTCATGGTATCCCTTTGCACAGTTTTTTGGCTAACCTGATTGCCATTCCGCTGGTCACGTTTGTCACCGTTCCGCTGATTTTGGCCGCTCTGCTGCTGGCAGGCTTTCCTGCTCTGGCCTCAGTTTTCTGGGCATTGGCTGATGATACGATTACGCTGTTGTGGCAAGTCGTCACACCGCTTGCTACTCAATGGCACTGGCTCCCGCAGTGGAGCATTACACTCAGTATTATCCTCTTTATCGTACTCTTTTTATGGCGTTTACATCTGTACCGGACAATGCCCGTGTTTAGCCTAATGTTGCTAGGAGTGATCGCAGCACCGCTATTTATACCCTCACCGCGCTGGCGGGTTGATATGCTGGATATCGGCCAAGGGTTAGCGGTAGTGCTCAGCCGTAACGGGCATGCCATTGTGTATGATACTGGCAGCAGTTGGCAGGGCAGCAGTATGGCAAAAAGCCAGATATTGCCCTTTTTACACTGGCAGGGGTGGGCACTTGATGGTGTTATTCTTTCACACCAAGATAATGATCATGCCGGTGGGCTGGACGATCTGCTGCGTGCTTTCCCGCGCGCTTGGGTGCGCAGTTCAGGCACAATTTATGCTGCCGAACCCAACAGCAAAAGCAATAAACATCATTTGGGGGATGCAAGCCAGCATCTGTCTCAAACCTCGGCCACGCCGGTTATTCGCAGTGGCAGTTGCCACCGAGGTAATCGCTGGACATGGCAGCAGCTCGGCATAGAAGCCGTTTGGCCACTCACTCAGGTGGAAAAAGCGGGTAACGCAGACTCTTGTACACTTTTAGTCACTGACGGTACCTTTCGCCTGTTACTGACCGGTGATATTGAAAAAGCAGGAGAGCAGGCGTTACTGAATTTGGGGGATAATTTACAGGCCGATATAATGACCATTCCGCACCACGGCAGCCAGACATCATCAACCTCTACATTTTTGCAGGCCGTGAATCCAGATTATGCGCTGGTATCTGCTGGGCGTTTTAATCAGTGGCACCATCCCCGCGCGAATATTATTGCCCGTTATCGCCAGCAGCAGATCAGTGTGCTCGATACCATCGCATCCGGACAAATCACTGTTTTTTTCTATAATAAAAAATACCAGATAAAACGCTATCGGCAGGATATATCACCCACATGGTATCACCAGCAGTTTGGCTCTTTTGCAAATAACCGCTCAAAAGACAAACAAACTGCCCGATAATGACGCATATTACTGTGCGTTAAGACAATGAAGTGGGCATCTCCGTGCTGGATAAACATGTTCAATTTGGCTGACTCCGTGCAAACAGAGTAGAATAGCGTTAATTGTAATAAGTAGGCTAAATACATGCTGAATGATAAAGACCTAACAACGTGGCAAACATTTCGCCGCCTCTGGCCGATGATCAAACCTTTCCGTTTAGGTCTGATTGTGGCAGCCATTGCGCTGATTATTAACGCCGGTACTGATACGGCGATGATATCGCTACTCAAACCGTTGTTGGATGATGGCTTTGGCAATGCCGATACCAGTTTCCTTAAAATTATGCCTTTTGCGCTGTTTGGCTTGATGCTGCTGCGCGGAATGACCAGTTTTGTCTCGAATTATGGCCTGTCGTGGGTATCGGGCAAAGTGGTTATGCACATGCGCCAGCGGTTGTTTAAGCACATGATGCATATGCCGGTCTCATTTTTTGATAAGCAATCAACCGGAACATTGCTCTCGCGTATTACCTATGACTCTGAGCAAGTTGCCTCCTCATCATCGGGTGCATTGATCACGGTGGTGCGTGAAGGCGCGTATATCATCGGTTTGCTGGGAATGATGTTTTACAACAGTTGGCAGCTTTCAGTGATCCTAGTGGTTGTTGGGCCGATTGTGGCGATGGCGATTCGGGTGGTATCACGCCGTTTTCGTAAACTCAGTAAAGATATGCAAAATACCATGGGGCATGTTACCGCCTCGGCTGAGCAGATGCTAAAAGGCCACAAAGTGGTACTGAGTTTTGGTGGCCAAGCGGTAGAGGGTGAGCGTTTTGACGAAGTCAGTAACCGCATGCGCCAGCAATCGATGAAAATGGTCACTGCTACCTCAATTTCAGACCCGCTGGTGCAGATTATTGCCTCAAGCGCCTTGTGTATGGTGCTCTATGTCGCCTCAATGCCAGATGTTATGGCCACATTGAGTGCTGGTACTATCACCGTGGTGTTCTCTTCGATGATGGCCATGCTGCGCCCACTTAAATCACTGACGAACGTGAATGCGCAGTTCCAGCGCGGGATGGCTGCTTGCCAGACCCTGTTTACCATTTTGGACATGCAGCCTGAAAACGATCAGGGTACACGCAGTGTTGAACGTGCGAAGGGTGATATTGAGTTCCGTAACGTGACTTTTACCTATCCGACCAAAGAAAATCCTGCGCTGAAAAATATCAGTTTTACCGTGCCGGCCGGAAAAACGGTGGCACTGGTTGGGCGTTCTGGTTCGGGGAAATCAACCATTGCAAACTTGTTGACCCGTTTTTACGACATTCAGTCGGGTGAGATCCTGATGGATGGGCATGAATTACGTGAATACAAGTTGGCTGATTTGCGAAATCAGGTAGCACTGGTTTCCCAGCAAGTTCATCTGTTCAATGATACTGTGGCCAATAATATTGCCTATGCTCGCACGGAACAATACAGCCGTGAGCATATCGAGCAGGCGGCCGAGATTGCACATGCGGCTGAATTTATCCAGAAAATGGATCAAGGCTTTGACACTGTAGTTGGTGAAAACGGCGTGCTGCTTTCTGGTGGTCAGCGCCAGCGGATTGCCATTGCGCGTGCGTT
>NZ_JBOFRH010000441.1:0-4286 GCF_051650925.1 Plesiomonas sp. | reverse complement strand
ACATATTGGCTGTTGTAATAAGCCGTGACTGCAGGGCTAAGGTGCAGTTTGACATCCGTATCAAGCCGGTAAGGCAGCATAATCAGTGCATACGCTTTACCGCTACGTACCAGTGACATCCCCTCACGCAGGCTATTGGCTTCATAAGCCACATGCAATGCGGGTGATGCCTCAAAACGGCGAGTCAGCTCACGTGATAGCTGGCTGTGATCTTGATCGAGGATCACCACCGGCAGATCTTTTGGGATCCCCGAATTAAAAATGGCCCAGATCAAGACAAAAAACAGCGGAGGCAGCCAGACCGTCAGCGCAAAGATCCAGCGATCATGTAAGATCCGCTGCCACTCACGCCATGCGGTTGCTCGTAATCCCGGTTTCACTTCGCCTCCAGCAGCACGGTCATCCCGACACGCAGCCCTTCAACCGGCTCAACCGGACGTAGCTCAATCTGGAATGTACGCATATCATAGCCACGGCCAGGTTGCGTAGTACGCCATGTTGCGTAATCGCCCATCACACTGATATAGCTAACTTTAAACGCATAGGTTTTATCCTTGCTCAATGCCGGAATGCGTACGTTAAATACATCCCCTTGTTTGAACTGAGCTAAATTATCTTCCCGAACCTGAAACAGTGCCCATGCATTATTCAGATCAACCAACGTCACCACCGGAAAACCAGCCGGAGCAAGCTCACCAGGGTGTAGCAAAACCTGATCAACCATACCATCATGGTATGCCATCAATTCTGCATCTTTCAGGTAGGCCTGCACTTCAGCAACCGCCGCCGCCGCCATCTTTTCCTTCTCAGCCGCCGCTAATTTTTCGCCCTTGCGTGAGCCCTCTACTGCCAGCTGATATTGCTGAAAAGCCGCCTGCTCAGTATATTTTGCCGCCTGCCATGCCGTTTTCGCCTCATCACGCTTTTGCTCTGCCATCACGCCATCACGAAAAAGCGCATTGATACGTTGGTAGGTTTTCTCGGATAAAATGGCTGCAGCTTTCGCTTTTAGCCACTGATCTTTGGCTGCCGCAATCTGCTGACTGCGCGCACCATTATCAACCTCTTGACGCATCGCGCCAGCAGCAGCTTCTCCTGCTTTGGCTTGATTCAATTTGGCATCAAGCTCAGGGGTTGAGAGCACAAACATCGGATCGCCCTGCTTAACCTGTTGTCCCTTTTGTACCAAAACCGTTTCGATACGGCCCGGTACTTTGGCAGAGACAAAATATTGCTGCGCCTCTATTTGCCCCTGCATCAACGCACTGTCATTATCATATGCAGAAAAATAGCTAATGATTAACGCCACAACAACACCTACACCCACCACTGCCGCGATCGATTTACTCTTCTTATTCATCTGTTTTTTCACCTAAATATATGTCTGACGCGCAGTTACTGCTGGTAGCGGTTAAATGCATCGGGTTGCCCTGACAAGGCCAATAATTTCGAAAGTGCAGTCGTCATCCGGTAACTTGCCGCCAACCGCTGCGTATCAATCGCCGATTGCGTCATTCTGGCATCCACCACATCCAATGATGTTGCCAAGCCCTGTTCAAACGCCTTGTTACGCAGCTGAAAGTTCTCTTGTGCCAGTACTTGGCTCGATTTTAACGAGTCATACTCAGTCTTTGCCTGCTCCAATTCCCGGTAAGCCTGCTCAACACCCACTTTCAATTGGCGTTCTAACTCTGCACGGCGGTATCCCACCTCTTTGCGAGCAATATGCGCCGCAGCCAGTAGATCATTACGCCCGCTGTTATCCACCAAAGGGATCGTTACACCCAACCCCACCATCCAGTCAGGCGCACGCTCACCTAAAATGCTGTCATCGTGATACAAATTGTAATTACCAACTGCAGCTACATTTGGCAAATAACGGCCACGCTCAGCCTTCTCTAAACTTTCAGCTTGCTTATCTTTCGCATCAAGCAGTGAGATTGCCGGATTCGCTTGCAAAGCCGTCTTCACCAGCGCAGGCATACTCGGCAGCGTTAATCGTGTCACCAGTGGCGATGTAGGTTGTACCCCCTCTTTGTGCAGCAACTCATCCAACACCAGTTGGGCAATTTCCAGCTCACGACGCGCATTTTCAGCATCAACCTGTGCACGATCATAGGCCACCTGCGCCGATGTACGCTCTACTTTGGCAATTTGCCCTTGCTGCTCAAGTTTAATCGCATGCTGTAAATGCTGATTCAATGCAGTCGCCACTTGTTGGCGAGTTTGATACACGTTTTTAGCCAGCGTCACACCGTAGTAAAAGCGGGTTAAATCAGAGAAAGCTTGCAGACGTTTTAAAGCAAACTGTTGCCGAGCTTCATCGGCTTGCGCATATGCCGCAGTTTGCGCCGCACTGATACGGCCACCTGAATAGATAACCCACAGCGCATTAACGCCCGCTGTTTTTACCGTTTGGTTGGAAAGATCAGTCTCTGTCGGCAGATTTTTTAACCCTTGCAACAAAGGGCCTAATTTAGGATCAGAACCTAACGCCGCCAAAAGCGATTGAATACGTGGATTTGAGACAAGAGAAGGAAAAGGCTGCATATCTTTCAGATCGAGCGATAAAGGATCACTTAACCGCGTAATACTTCCGGTTAAATCAATTTTAGGCAGATTCAGCCCATCTGTTGCTTCGGCCATTTTTTGTGAGCGATCAGCTGCTGACAGCTCTGCTTTTAACCCGTCATTCACCTGCTGAAGTGTCTGCCACGCCTGATCGAATCTGACCGGTTCAGCCCATGCAGTTTCAGACGCCGGTAATAAAAAAAATGCCAGAGAAAAGGCTGACAACGTAAATTTCCAATGCATTAACCGCATGCTAATCGTAATCCTTATCGTGTAATGTCTTCCATTGTAATGATTTAGCTGGGAATAGAGCAAATACGTAAATGAAACACTTTTTTAAAGTATGCCTGTTTTTTGTACGCTGCATAGCCCTGATAGCCGAAAAAATCGCTTGACTATAAAAGTTCCCGCAAGTGTTCAAAGTTTGGCCTTTCCTCCGACTGAAAAAGTGCGTAATATACGCGCCCTTACAGGCACAGAGTGGTTACCTTTCAGTCAATGCGTATCGGCCCTTATAAACTTAACAATCAATTGATCGTAGCGCCTATGGCCGGTATTACTGACCGACCATTTCGGCAGCTCTGTCACGAGATGGGGGCTGGCATGGCGGTATCAGAGATGATGTCCTCAAACCCTGAGGTCTGGCATACTGATAAATCCCGCCTGCGTATGGTACATACCGATGAGCCGGGTATTCGTAGTGTACAAATTGCGGGTGCAGATCCTGACGATATGGCAGGAGCAGCACGCGCTAACGTGCAGTATGGTGCTCAAATCATTGATATCAATATGGGTTGCCCAGCCAAAAAGATTAACCGTAAGCTAGCAGGTTCTGCTCTCTTACAGCATCCTACGCTGGTTGAACAAATTTTAACGGCCGTTGTTAATGCCGTTGACGTTCCAGTAACCCTAAAAATTCGGACTGGATGGGATCAGGATAATCGCAACTGTGTCGAAATAGCCCAAATTGCAGAACGCTGTGGCATTCAGGCGCTTGCTATTCATGGCCGCACTCGTGCGTGCCTGTTTACGGGCCATGCTGAATACGACAGCATTCGGGCTGTGAAACGCGCGGTTTCCATACCAGTGATCGCCAATGGCGATATCACTACCCCGCATAAAGCCAGAGAGGTATTGGACTATACCGGCGCAGATGCGCTGATGATAGGCCGTGCCGCTCAGGGAAGACCCTGGATCTTTCGGGAAATCCAGCATTATCTGGAGACAGGAGAAGTGTTGCCGCCTCCCTCACTGATTGAGGTGAAGCAGTTACTTCTCGGGCATATTCGTGCACTGCATGACTTTTACGGTCACAGCAAAGGATATCGAATCGCCCGAAAACATGTTTCTTGGTATTTACAAGAACATGCTCCTGACGACCAGTTTCGGCGTGCATTTAACGTGATAGAGGATGCTAGCGAACAGCTGGAAGCGTTAAGTGTGTATTTTGAGAATCTTGCGTAAAAATAAAAAAGAGCTGAAAGAACCATGTTCGAACAACGCGTTAATTCTGACGTACTGACTGTTGCTACTATTAATGCTCAGGATCAGGTCACCCATAAGCCACTGCGTGACTCCGTTAAACAGTCCCTGAAGAACTACTTCGCTCAGTTAAACGGCCAAGACGTCAATGAGCTGTACGAGTTAGTTCTGGCTGAAGTTGAGCAGCCTCTGCTCGACATGGTCATGCAGTATACTCGCGGTAACCAAACCCG
>NZ_JBOFRH010000440.1:0-1199 GCF_051650925.1 Plesiomonas sp. | reverse complement strand
TGATCTCAAGATTGGCCGGTTTTTCAATTTTATTTTGGCTGATAGCGCTGATTTTATTGCCGATAATCAGCACATTAGACGGTGGCGTTAATTCAGTGCCTGTGCCAGTAAAAATGCGTGCATTTTCAATCAACGTGGCTTTTTGTGGCAGATTGGACATAGCGGTTTGCGATACCGCATTTTCCTGCGCAATGACCGGAGGCAATACGGCTAGCAGTAACGCTGAACACAGCAGTGTATGTCGGTATATTTTATTCATTCTTCTATCCCTATTAATCATAAATGATAAAAACAAAAGTCAAGAAATACACAAAAAGTATAGCGTGTGATATTGATGATGCGGTGGATATTTAAATCATTATCTCTGGCAATAACCGGGGATATAACGCTATTTATGCTCAACACATAAAATAAAAAAAGAGTACAGGGTTACCCTGTACTCTTTATAGCGTTATAGGTTAGTTGTACAAATTAAAACACCCGTTTTCGGATAGTTATCATAGTAATGGTATTTTCCACTTGGATAATAAGGGTCATTAGCCTGATAACGTCTTAATACCGCAATTTGATTTACCCCATCATGTTTATATTCTGTCCATGGCACAATATTTTCTTCACCAACGGTATAAGAACCAAAAGCACCCCACTCAGGCAATAGACCAGTGCGTGCACTGCGTTCAGCAGATTTGTGCATTGTAATGGTATGCCCCCACGGGCTTCCTGGGTAAAACGAGTCTTCACCCCTTCCATGTTTATCATCTTTATAAATTTCATTTAAACGTGACATTCGCACGGCATCATAACCTGCACCTTCGGCCTGACACTGAGAGGCAACCTCTTCTGGTGTGCTGGCAGTGCCTTTATCTATAAACCAGTCTTGCAGGTTGATTTGATACGTTTGCGTACCGATTGCCCCACTGTTTTTCGGGGTTGCGGTAATAGTAATGTTGCTTTCACCCTCAACGGCTTTTCCGGTAAAGGTCACAACGCCTTTATCATCAACATTGACCCACGTTTGCCCGCTGCTTACTGCCCAGTTGTAGTAACTATTGTAGGCGGTTGAGGGGGTGTTAATCCCTTTGCTGCGAATTTCAAATGTTGCGCCGTTATAGGCAGTACTTGGAAAACCCTCACTCAAGCCAAACGCATGTGGGGCTTGTGGGGTGTTTACATCCACCCATGTTGGGTCGAACACTTTG
>NZ_JBOFRH010000439.1:0-4207 GCF_051650925.1 Plesiomonas sp. | reverse complement strand
TGCTCCACATCCCCCAAAAGAAGATTTAGGCTGTTTGCAGTACTGCTTTTGGCTGTGCTTTTTTCAGCTCGCCAACAGGCAGTACGGTGCGACCATAGGTTTCATTCAGAACTTGGGCCATCGCAAAGTAAATTGCGCTAAAACCACAAACAATGCCTTCAAATCCAGCAATTGTGCCGATCAGCTCACTACCAGTCAGATCACGGGCGGCCAGTAGGAAGAATAAAATAGTCAGGCTACCAAAAACAAACTGCTTGGCGCGGCAGTATTGCAGGCTACCAAAGAACATAAATAGGGTGAAAATGCCCCACATGCCGAGGTAAATCCCCATGAATGCATGTTCGGTTGGTGCTGCAACGCCCATTGCCGGCAGCAGCCACAGGAAAACCAATGTCAGCCAAAACAGACCGTAAGAGGTGAACGCGGTTGTACCAAAGGTGTCGCCTTTTTTGTAGCACATAATGCCAACAATAACTTGCGCTAAGCCACCGTAGAAAATGCCCATGCTCATGATCATGGCGCTAACAGGGAAAAAACCGGCATTGTGAATGTTCAGCAGCACGGTGGTCATTCCGAAACCCATCAGACCGAGTGGCGCCGGATTGGCCAGATTGCAGTTGGACATTTGTTCTCCTTTGACTGGCGGTTGCCAATCGACAAAAAAGACGGCACGCCGTCATAAATTAACTGAAAGAATTTACTTCAAATTGTAAGTAAATTTAAGCGGATTCAAATACGCGCGCGAATAATACGTTTTTTTTTGAGAAAATCAACAAAGATTGGATGAGCACGGGAAGAGAATGGTGAGGGGAGATGACTGCGCGGTAAATTTATCCAGCCGAGAGAAAAATTTCATTTTTTTTAATTTTCCCCCCTTGAGGTTCATTGAACTGCCCCCATCTATTAATCAATCGCAAGAGCGAAGCAATTTGTCGAAGATAGAGATGCGCAACATTCCATATTTGAGATGGGCCATTTTTACCTTTCGCTCTCATTAAATAGAATTTCAGTTAAGTTTTTGGAGATGCACGATGGGCAAGATTATCGGTATTGACTTAGGTACAACTAACTCCTGTGTTGCTGTTATGGATGGCGATAAGCCACGTGTACTGGAAAACAGTGAGGGTGATCGTACAACCCCGTCAATTATTGCGTATACCCAAGATGGCGAGATCTTAGTGGGTCAACCTGCTAAGCGTCAGGCTGTAACGAATCCACAAAACACCGTATTTGCGATTAAGCGTCTGATTGGCCGTCGTGATTCTGATGAAGAAGTTCAGCGTGATAAAGCTATCATGCCGTTCAAAATTGTTGCCGCAGACAATGGTGATGCATGGGTTGAAGCGAAAGGCCAGAAAATGGCTCCGCCACAAATCTCTGCTGAAGTATTGAAGAAAATGAAGAAAACCGCCGAAGATTTCTTGGGCGAGCCGGTAACTGAAGCGGTTATCACTGTTCCTGCATACTTTAACGATGCACAGCGTCAAGCAACTAAAGATGCTGGTCGTATCGCAGGTCTGGAAGTTAAGCGTATTATCAACGAACCAACAGCGGCAGCGCTGGCTTACGGTTTGGATAAAGAGGGCGGCGACCACACTATCGCTGTGTATGACTTAGGTGGTGGTACTTTCGATATCTCTATCATTGAAATCAATGAGATGGATGGCGACAAGACCTTTGAAGTATTGGCAACCAACGGTGATACACACCTCGGTGGTGAAGACTTTGATAACCGTCTGATCAACTACCTCGTTGATGAATTCAAGAAAGAGCAGGGCATTGACCTGCGTAACGATCCACTGGCTATGCAGCGTCTGAAAGAGTCTGCAGAAAAAGCGAAGATCGAACTCTCTTCTGCGCAACAGACTGATGTTAACCTGCCGTACATTACTGCAGATGCAACCGGTCCTAAGCACATGAACATCAAAGTGACGCGTGCAAAACTCGAATCACTGGTTGAAGATCTGGTTCAACGTTCTTTAGACCCGTTGAAAGTGGCTCTGCAAGATGCAGGTCTGTCAGTGTCTGAAATTGATGATGTGATTTTAGTTGGCGGCCAAACCCGTATGCCAATGGTTCAGAAGAAAGTTGCTGAATTCTTTGGTAAAGAACCACGTAAAGATGTGAACCCTGATGAAGCGGTTGCCATTGGTGCTGCGGTTCAAGGTGGTGTATTAGCCGGTGATGTAACTGACGTTCTGCTGTTAGACGTAACGCCTCTGTCTCTGGGTATCGAGACCATGGGCAGCGTAATGACTAAGCTTATCGAGAAGAACACCACTATCCCGACTAAGCACAGCCAAGTATTCTCTACTGCAGAAGATAACCAGTCTGCTGTAACTATTCATGTACTACAGGGTGAGCGTAAGCGTGCCGGTGATAACAAATCACTGGGCCAGTTCAACCTAGAAGGCATTCAGCCGGGCATGCGTGGAACAGCACAAATTGAAGTGACTTTCGATATCGATGCTGATGGTATCTTGCACGTATCGGCAAAAGACAAGACAACAGGCCGTGAGCAAAAAATCACGATTAAAGCCTCTTCTGGTCTGAGCGATGACGAAATTCAACAAATGGTTCGTGATGCAGAAGCCAATGCTGATGCTGACCGTAAGTTTGAAGAGCTGGTACAGACCCGTAACCAAGCTGACCACCTGATCCACGGTACACGTAAGCAAGTGACCGATCTGGGTGAGCAACTGCCAGCAGATGAAAAAGCGAAGATTGAAGAAGCACTGACTGCGCTGGAAACTGCGACAAAAGGTGAAGATAAAGCTGAAATCGAAGCAAAAATTCAGGCTCTGGTTGAAGCATCAAGCAAACTGATGGAACTGGGCCAGCAGCAAGCACAAGCGCAAGCGGGTGCTGAAGCGAATGGCGCAAAGCAGGATGACGATGTTGTCGATGCTGAGTTCGAAGAAGTTAAAGATAAAAAATAATTCCTTGATAAAGGGATTGTGAGAACATGGTACGGGCGTTGGATGAAAATCCTGCGCCCGTACATTCATGTAGGGGCAGGTGAAAGAGATTATGGCGAAGCGCGACTATTACGAAATTTTGGGTGTAACCCGCGAAGCAGATGAGAAAGAGATCAAAAAAGCGTACAAACGCTTGGCGATGAAGTATCACCCTGATCGTAATCAGGGCGATAAAGAGTCGGAAGCGCGCTTTAAAGAGATCAAAGAAGCGTACGAGATCCTCACCGACGACCAGAAAAAAGCCGCTTATGATCAGTATGGTCATGCCGCATTTGAGCAGGGCGGAATGGGTGGCGGTGCTGGTGGTTTTGGCGGCGGTGCAGACTTCGGCGATATTTTCGGTGATGTTTTTGGTGACATTTTCGGTGGCGGTCGTCGTTCACAGCGTGCCAGCCGTGGTGCTGATCTGCGTTACACCATGGAATTGACTCTGGAAGAAGCGGTTCGAGGTGTAACCAAAGAAATCAAAGTCCCTACCATGGTTGAGTGTGATGGATGCCACGGTAGCGGTGCAAAAGCGGGCAGTAAACCGACCACCTGTACAACCTGTCATGGTGCAGGCCAAGTGCAGATGCGTCAGGGCTTCTTTGCTGTTCAGCAAGCATGCCCGACCTGTCATGGCCGTGGTCAGATCATCAAAGACCCGTGCAACAAATGCCATGGTGATGGCCGTATTCAGAAAACCAAAACGCTGTCGGTTAAGATCCCCGCAGGCGTGGATACCGGTGACCGCATTCGCTTAACGGGTGAAGGTGAAGCGGGTGAGCAAGGTGCTCCAGCTGGTGATCTGTATGTACAGGTGCATGTAAAAGATCACAAAATCTTCCAGCGTGAAGAGAGCAATCTCTTCTGCGAAGTGCCGATCAGCTTTACGATGGCAGCGTTGGGTGGTGAAGTTGAAGTACCAACGCTCGATGGCCGTGTTAGCCTGAAAATTCCGGCTGAAACACAGACTGGCCGTATGTTCCGTATGCGTGGTAAAGGGGTGAAATCGGTACGCGGTGGTGCACAGGGTGATTTAATGTGCCGCGTAGTGGTTGAAACGCCGGTTAAACTGAGTGAGCGTCAAAAAGAGCTGCTCAAAGAGCTCGAAGCAAGCTGCGATGGCGATGCACGCAGTAAGCACAGCCCAAAATCTAAAAGCTTCCTTGATGGCGTGAAGAAGTTTTTTGATGATCTGACACGCTAATCGCGTTATCAGATCGTTTAAAATGATCATGTTAGCCATT
>NZ_JBOFRH010000438.1:0-9329 GCF_051650925.1 Plesiomonas sp. | reverse complement strand
CTCTTTTTATCTTGGCTAAGAAACCGCTTGTTCAGTGTGTGCGACGGCAGCTAAAGCCGGTTTCACCCTTTTATCGGTATGGTATGCCGCCAGTGTATGTGGGGCAAAATCATCTACATTAATGGCGTATAAACGCCCCTGTTCGGCACGGTGCAGCAGTTCGGCTTCGTGTGTGGAGATGGTACCGGCTTGCAGCGCATTTTCAGCCAGTTTATCGAGTGCCATTAGCGGGTGATTTTCCCCCGTAGTTTGACGCAGACGGTTGAGAATGGTTTCTGCAAGCAGTACATCCTCTAAAGCCTGCTCTAAACGGCCGGCAGGGTTATGCGGGCAGTTTTGTAAGAACTGGTTGCGCCCGAGTCTGCTGCGGGTAGCGCTGGGTGTTTGTAGAATACGGGCCAGCTGATGATCGAGTTGATCATTTGGGCGGCGGTAGGTTTTTCCGAGCGGCAGCAGGCAAAATCTGAGTACTTTAGCGATAGCAGGTTGCGGAAAGTTTTGCAGTATTTCATCAATAGCGTGTTGGGCCAGATAGAGGTTATCTTGCAAGCTCCACTCTAGCAGAGGGAGGTCAGCTTCAGGGGAGCCATCGTCAGCAAAACGTTTGAGTGCGGCTGAAGAGAGGAACAGATAGCTGAGTAGGTCGCCCAGCCGTGCCGACAAACGCTCACGGCGCTTTAAACTGCCGCCAAGAACACCCATGCTGACATCAGAGAGCAGGGCAAGGTTGGCCGATAAACGGTTTAGACGCTGGTAGTAGCGGGTTAAGGTGCGAGCCTGTTTAGGGGCCGCGCTGGTACGTCCGTCGGTTAAACCTAGCCAAAGTGTACGGGCCGTATTGCTCAGGGCAAAACCCAGATGACCAAATAGTGCATCATCAAACTGCTTAACAGCCAGTGAGCCACTGCTCTTGGCTGCACTCATTTCAGCCAGTACATACGGATGACAGCGAATTGCGCCCTGCCCATAGATAATCATACTGCGGGTGAGAATGTTTGCCCCTTCAACGGTAATGGCAATCGGTGCGCCTTGATAGGCTCTGGCCAGAAAGTTATTCGGCCCCATGCAGATCCCTTTTCCGCCGACAATATCCATAGCATCAATCACGCAACGCTGTGCGCGGTGGGTACAGTGGTATTTCACGATTGCTGAAATAACGGCCGGTTTTTCGCCCAAATCAATGGCGGTGGTGGTCAGGGTTGCGGCGGCATCGAGTAGATAGGTGTGCGCGGCAATTCGGGCGAGTGGCTCTTCTATGCCCTCCATGTAGCCAATCGGCATTTTGAATTGGCGGCGTATCCGTGCGTATGCGCCGGTAGCCAGTGCCGCGCTTTTGGTTCCGCCCGTGGTATTGGAAGGCAGGGTAATACCACGTCCGACCGAGAGGCACTCCATTAGCATTCGCCAGCCTTGTCCGGCCATGGTTTGCCCACCGATAATATAGTCGAGCGGTACAAAGACATCCTGCCCTTGTGTTGGCCCATTTTGAAACGGAATATTTAATGGAAAATGGCGTCGACCAATTTGTACGCCATCGGTATCTGTTGGGATCAAGGCACAAGTAATGCCTAAATCTTCAGTGATCCCCAATAAATGCTCGGGATCGTACAGCTTAAAGGCCAATCCGAGCACAGTTGCGACAGGGGCCAGTGTGATATAGCGTTTGTTCCATGTCAGGCGCATGCCTAAGATCTCTTCGCCTTGCCATGTTCCACGGCAGATGATGCCGGTATCGGGAATTGCACCGGCATCTGATCCGGCCTCTGGGCTGGTCAGGGCAAAACAGGGGATCTCTTCACCACAGGCAAGGCGTGGTAGATAGTGCTCTTTTTGCGCTGGCGTGCCGTAGTGTTGCAATAGCTCTCCGGGGCCGAGCGAATTGGGTACGCCGACCGTTGAGGCCAGTACGCTGGAAACGCCAGCCAGTTTTTGTAAAACCAGTGACTGGGCATGGGCAGAGAATTCCAATCCCCCATACTGTTTTTGAATGATCATGGCAAAAAAACGCTGATCTTTGAGGTACTGCCAGATCTCGGGCGGCAGGTCTGCCAGCTCATGGGTGATCTGAAAATCATTGGTCATTTGGCACAGTGTGTTGACCGGCCCATCAAGAAATGCCTGCTCTTCATCACTGAGCGTAGGAATCGGGTAGGCATGCAGTACTGACCAGTCAGGTTTCCCACGGAACAGTTCACCTTCCCACCATGTTGTTCCTGCTTCGAGCGCCTCTTGCTCGGTTTTTGACATGCTTGGCATGATACGCTGAAATGCTTTCAGTGCCGGCAAGCTGAACATTCGGCGGCGCAAAGGGGCGATGTTTATCGATCCGATAACCAGTAAGACCGGTAGCCATACCCAGAGTGAAATCAGCTGCAAAGGAACCGTCAGCAGCGCACAACCGACTAAAATCAGTGCAGATTGATAAAGCTTGATTCGGTGATAGGCCAGCAGACCGAAAATACCGATAAAAAACACAAATGTGAGTAGCAATGCCATGATCGCTCCTTGAAGTCAGGGGCTATGATGTCTGAAACGGTGGTAGCAGAGACCGTATTGTCTGCTACAACGGCTTGAGAGACAGGAAGTGAGCCAACATCCGGTAAAGCTCATCAGGTTCGATTAGGTCAGAGGTCTGACCTGACTCTTATGATCTGTTTTAGACCAAATGATGACATTCATCAAGTTGTTTACATTTTGATTACATAAACTGTGCGCTGAGCAAGTTTCTGATACCGAGGGCTGAGTTTTCTTCTCCCTTTTTTACAGATTCGGTACACTGCCAGCATGATGCGGATGATTCGTGTTATTGCGTATTGTTTGCAGTGTTACCTTGCTTGCAGGAGTTGTCCTGTAAAGCCCTACATATCAGCTGTCATTTTGTGCTGAAAATAATGAGAGAGGTTTTCCGATGTACCATGATTTGATCCGCAATGAACTTAATGAAGCGAACACGGTTCTGAATGATTTTCTGGCCAATGAAGCCAATATTGCCAGTATTGAAGCCGCAGCCACGCTGATTGCTGATGCGTTTCGTGCGGGCGGTAAAGTATTGTCATGCGGTAATGGGGGATCACATTGTGATGCCATGCACTTTGCCGAAGAGCTGACCGGCCGTTATCGTGAAAACCGCCCAGGTTATCCGGCTATTGCTATCTCTGATCCGAGCCATTTATCCTGTGTAGGAAATGATTTTGGTTATGATCATGTTTTTTCGCGCTATGTCGAGGCGGTTGGACGTGAGGGTGACGTATTGCTCGGGATCTCAACATCAGGGAATTCGGCCAATATCATTAAAGCAATTGCGGCTGCACGTGCTAAAGGCATGAAAGTTCTGACATTAACCGGTAAAGATGGCGGAAAAATGGCAGGTAGTGCGGATGTAGAGGTGCGGGTTGCCCATTTTGGTTATGCCGATCGTATTCAGGAGATCCATATTAAGGTGATCCATATTATGATTCAGTTGATTGAGAAGGAAATGGCCGCCGCGGAATAAACACCGGCGGTATAAAAGGAGTGGCTGATGTGTGAATTGCTCGGGATGAGCGCCAATGTACCGACCGATATTTGCTTTAGCTTCACAGGGCTAGCCAAGCGCGGTGGGCAAACTGGCCCGCATAAAGATGGTTGGGGGATCACCTTTTACGAAGGGCGTGGCTTTCGCACGTTTAAAGATCCGCTGCCCAGCGCACAATCGCGTATTGCGCAATTGGTGCAAGATTACCCGATTAAATCTTGCGCGGTAGTGGCACACATTCGTCAGGCTAACAGCGGGCCGGTTTCACTGGAAAATACTCATCCGTTTACCCGTGAGTTATGGGGGCGTTATTGGACTTATGCCCACAACGGGCAGTTGACCGATTTTACGCAATTGCCGACCGGCCGCCACCGACCGGTTGGTGATACGGATAGCGAGTATGCATTTTGCTGGCTGCTTAATCAGCTTGAATTGCGCTATGCCTCGGCTGTGGGTGCTGATTCACCGGCAGATCCGGCATTTAACCAGTGGCCTGCGTTGTTTGCATATATCGCGACGTTATGCGAGCAGTTAAAAGGTCTCGGCGTGTTTAATATGCTGCTCTCTGACGGCGAGTTTGTGATGGCCTTTTGCTCAACCCGATTACACTGGCTGACCCGTCGCGCGCCATTTGGCCGAGCTACACTGCTCGATGAAGATGTGGTGATCGACTTTCAGCAAGAGACAACGGCGAACGATGTTGTCACCCTAATAGCAACACTGCCGCTTACCCACGATGAGGTGTGGCAGCCTATTCTGGAAGGGGATTATTGCCTGTTTCGGATGGGGGAGTTAATTGCTAGGGTGTGAGGGCAAGCCTGATACGGCACTTGACGTGCGTATCAGGCTTATTACTTGGCCATTGATTGATAAACTAAATTTCATCAGGCATCAAAAACAGCTCTAACAGTGAGTTTAAAAACAACTTACCGTGCTCGGTGAGCTGCCATGTACTGTCAGTTTCAATGATATAACCTGAGCGGATCGCCTGATCAAGTGCCGGACGTACACTCTGTTCACTCAGACCCGTGAACAGTGGGAAATCAGCGCGTGGTGCGGGCTCAAGCAACCGGAAACGGTTCATGAAAAACTCAAATGGCCGATCATTTTCCGGTACTGGGCTGTGGTTATCAACATAACGGCCTTGCATGTAACCGCGTGGATGCCGTGTTTTTACTGTGCGCAATATACGGCCATCATCAAAGGTAAACTTTCCGTGCGCGCCACAGCCAATGCCAATGTAGTCACCAAAACGCCAGTAGTTCAGGTTGTGCTGACACTGGTACCCCGGTTTGGCATAGGCAGAGATCTCGTACTGCTCGTAACCTGCAGCCGTCAGTAAAGCATGGCCCTGTTCGAAAATCATCCACAGCATGTCCTCATCCGGCAGCGTTGGCGGGCGTGAGTTAAACAGCGTGTTAGGCTCAATGGTCAATTGATACCACGAAATATGTGGTGGAGCGAGACTGATAGCGCGTTGCAGATCACTCAATGCCTCTTCAAGGGTCTGGTCGGGCAGGCCATGCATCAGATCAAGGTTAAAGCTGCGCAGCCCCAGTTGGGTAGCCAGTGTTGCCGCTCGCACTGCCTCTTCCGGCCCGTGTATCCGCCCAAGACGTTGCAGTTTTTCACTGGAAAAGCTTTGTACACCGATAGAGATACGGTTGATGCCAGCCTGCTGATAACCGGTGAAACGATCCGCTTCTACCGTTCCGGGATTGGCTTCCATGGTAATTTCGGCATCAGGAGCTACCGGAATCAGCGCTCGCACACCGTCGAGCAGTTGTTGCATCGCTTCGGCTGACAGCAGGCTTGGAGTACCACCACCGATAAAAATAGTGCTCACTGTGCGCCCGCCTGCCAGCGGTAAATCTGCGCGCAGATCATTGAGCAGGTGCTCAATGTATTCAGCTTCTGGCAACCCCTCTTTGAGAGCGTGTGAGTTAAAATCACAGTACGGGCATTTCTGCACGCACCACGGAATATGGATATACAAACTGAGCGGAGGTAACTCAAGCATGAGCCATGGCTTCCCGTAGTTTTTGCAGTGCCTTTGCACGGTGCGAAACCGCTTTTTTCTGTTCAGCAGGCAGTTCAGCAGACGTACAGCCTAATTCTGGGATAAAGAAGATCGGATCGTAACCAAAACCACCCTGTCCGGCAGCCTGCTGGGTAATAACGCCTTCCCACTGACCATGGCACACCAGCGGTGTTGGGTCTTCTGCATGGCGCAAATAGACCAGCACGCAGTGAAAACGGGCGCGTCGTTCAGCGTCTGGAACATCGGCCATCACTGTCAGCAGCTTGTTCAGGTTGTCAGTATCACTGGCATATTCACCGGCATAACGTGCTGAATACAGCCCCGGAGCACCGCCGAGTACATCCACGGCAAGGCCGGAGTCATCGGCAATCGCCGGTAATCCGGTCAGGCGACTGGCGTGGCGTGCTTTTAAAATGGCATTTTCGATAAATGTCAGGCCCGTTTCATCAGCAGACTCTATGTCAAACTCGCTTTGTGCGATGACATCTAAACCGAAGCTGGCCAGCAGATCGGCCATTTCACGTACTTTGCCCTGATTACCGGTTGCTAATACCACTTTTTGCATCACAAAATCCTGTATTCTGACTGAAAAATTGATTCCAGAAAGGGTAACGCGCCGCAGGCCGACTGTCAGCTATTGTTGGTGAAGAAAACGGTTATTGATCAGTATAGAAGGTCTGCTGGAATTGTAATGTACCGCCACTGAATGTTTCTTGGCTGTTTTTTGGACGGTTGATTTGCAGTGAGAAGCGGTAAGTCTCTTCGTTGACTACCGGAATTTCTGCCAGATAGTAGTGTGCTTCACCTTCTTGGATGCTGCGAAAATTCAGTTCACGGGTATTACCGATCAGATTTTGTGCCGTACCGGTTAGCGCAATGGCTTGCGCCGGTTTTCCCGCTTTATTGGGATCAAGTGCCGTCACATTGAGAATAATACGGTAGGCGCTGCGGGTTAGACCGTATTGGGTGGCAATCGCTGGACTAAGCAATGTTGAGGGAAAGGCGCTGTAATGCACTTCAAGGCCGCCAACCTGTTGTTGCTCGGCATGGGCAATCGAACCAACGAACAGCAGCGTACCAGCAAACACAACGTACAGTAGTCGACTGATAACTTGGCGTACTCTTTGTAATACGCCGGTACTTGTGCTGTTGTGATGTATACGGCAGTCAGTGGTGAGTTTGGGTGAAATCAGCATCTGTTTCCTCCGTGAAACACGTGCATTATGCGTAGTCGGCAGTTTTAGTCACCGATGGTTTTAGTCAACCATCAGCAAATACTCAGTCAGAGAGTAGCAGTTTTTCTATCTCTGGGGGGATCTGCTGCGGCTGCGCTATTCTGACCTGCTTATGCCGGCCAAGTTCGCCTTTTTCGATACAAATTTGCCCTTTGGCTACGCGAAACTGTTTCGATAAAAACTTGGTGAGATGCGCATTGGCTTTTCCATCAACGGGCGGGGCGGTGATCGCAATTTTTAGCTCTTCACCGTGCAGCCCGACTATCTGGTCACGGCTGGCTTTTGGCTGAATATAGAGGCGCAAAATCAGCGCCTCATTGTGGATATCCTGCTGTACCGCAGCGTGTGGTGCTGTACTCACAGTTGCAGCCAGATGAAGCCGAACAGGTCAGTGCCCAGATAGTTCAGTGCAATCAGGATAATTGACAGCAGCATGACCGACAGATCCAACCCACCCATTGGTGGTAAAATTCGGCGCAGTGGGGCAAGCAGAGGCTCAGTGAGCTGGAACAGCACGTAGTCCATCGGGCTGCGGCCTTGGCTTACCCAGCTCAGCAGTGCGCGGATCAGCAACACCCAGAAGATCATCTTACCGATGGCTTTTACCGTTGCCAGCAGACCAAGCAGCAGATAGCCTGAACTCCAGAATGCCGCACCGGTTTGCACAACTGCAATCAGCGGGAATTTGATGATCTGAATAACCACTACCAGTAGCAGAGTCGCGATATCCCAGCCACCGATACCCGGAATGAGGCGTCGTAGTGGTGCAACAACGGGTTGAGTTGCTTTGACAACAAACTGTGAAAACGGGTTATAAAAATCAACGCGTGCCGCCTGCATCCAGACGCGCAGCAGCAGAATAAACACGTACAAATCAATAAAGGTACTGAGCAAAAAAGTTAAAGATTGCATCGCTACGCCTTGCAGTTAAGATAATTAAAATAGTTTTTCCATTTCCTGTGCGCGTTTTACCGCGGCTTGCATAGCTTTGGCAACAGTTTCTGCCAAATGTTCTTCGTTAAATACCCGAATTGCCTCAGCCGTTGTGCCGCCTTTGGAGGTGACTTGTGCTCGCAAGGCTTCAAGTGATAGCTGAGGATTTTCATCAACCATACGTGCCGCCCCCAGTGCTGCCTGCTGTACCAGTAAGCGTGCTATTTCAGGTGAGCATCCCATTTGCTGTGCTTCGGCCTGCATCGCCTGCATAAATAAGAAAAAGTACGCAGGAGCACTGCCTGATGCAGCAATCACACTGTTAATGTCGCTCTCAGCCGCTAGCCAGCAAATTTTTCCAACCGCGCCCAGCAGTTGTTCGGCATATGTGCGGTCGGTAGCGGTAACGGCCGATCCTGCATATAAACCACTCATGCCCGCACCGAGCAGTGCCGGCGTGTTTGGCATCACCCGAATAATGCGTTGCGCGCTAGGAAGCAGTTGTTGCAGGCGCGCGATAGAGACACCTGCAGCCAGTGAAATGACCAGTTTTCCGCGCATATCCAGATCATGCAAAGTGATTAACGCTTCGGCCATATTTTGCGGTTTTACGCCTAACACCACCACCTGTGCATTGCTGGCCGCATCAAGGTTTGAAGTATCGGTTCGAATACCATAACGCTCACCTAACTGGTGGCGCGTTTGTGCAGTTCGATTGGTGGCACAAATGGCTTGAGGTGGATAACCGGCTTTACATAGCCCTGCAATGATCGCCTGCGCCATATTGCCTGCGCCTAAAAATGCAATGTGTGGATAATCCTGTTCCTTTGTCATCTTGATGACTCCTTGTTTTTTTATGCTTTAGTATGGCGTGGCAGCGGTATAGCGGCGAACAACCGGTTTTTGTGTTTATACCGCATAAGGCATGACCGCATAAAGCATGCTGAATGACGCGTACTGAATAACGGATGTCAGCTAACCTATACCGGATACTCTCTGGCACCAAAAATTGCAGTACCAATACGAACTAGCGTACTGCCTGCTGCAATGGCAGCATCAAGATCACCGCTCATTCCCATAGAGAGCGTATCGACCTCTGGATGAGTCAGCTTTAGTTGTTCAAATGCTGCCTGTAAACGGGCAAATTCAGCATACTGCTCATCATAGGTGGCCGTTTCTTCCGGAATAGTCATCAGCCCACGCAGTTGTAAGTGCGGTAATGTGGCGATCAGATCAGCCAATGGCTGAATTTGGGCGAAATCGACCCCTGATTTACTGGCTTGCTGACTCACATTGACCTGAATTAGTACATTTAACGGTGCTTTGTCGGCTGGCCGCTGTTCGTTCAGACGTTGAGCGATTTTGGCGCGATCAACGGTGTGCATCCAGTCAAAATTTTCGGCCACCAAACGGCTTTTGTTACTTTGTAGTGGGCCGATAAAGTGCCAGACAAGCTCTGCACCCTCTGGTTCGGTGGCAAAGAAAGTGATTTTATCCACCCCCTCTTGCACATAATTTTCACCAAATGCCCGCTGTCCGGCTGCAATGGCTTCTTGTACCGCACTCACGGGTTTGGTTTTACTCACCGCCAGCAGCGTGACAGATT
>NZ_JBOFRH010000437.1:0-1114 GCF_051650925.1 Plesiomonas sp. | reverse complement strand
AGTTCCAGCAGCCAGTGGTAATTGTAGTTATAGTTATCCGACGTACTGTAAATAGAAAAAAAGGTTACGGTTGCCAGACAACCTATGGTTTTCACGATACTGATGGCAATTTCGTTCATCTTATATGGCTAACCGTAATATCAAAGTGTGCGTGGAATGTATCGGGTTGTACCGAGTGTTGTACCGCATAGAGAAAGCTTGGCTATCCGCTGTCGATGTCCATTTATTATAATGCGTGTCATATTTATTTTTATGACAGAGCGTTAATTTATTCTGTGCAAAGAGCCCGCTATAGCCCTTACCTTTATTCTGGATATTGCTGCGATGTTGAAATAAAACGCTGTCGTGCTTCTTTTAGACAACGCTTTTGTTGCGATAACTAGCGCGGCACTGTCATTCTCAATTAATGGCCACATCTGTTAATCATAGCATTTATTGTTGTGGGAAAACTATAACGGCAGTGATATTGATACCCATCTTACAGTGTTATTTATGTTTTGTTTTTTAATCAGTTATTACGCTTCCCTTGCTGTTGTGCCCTGTGGGCAGGGCAGACTGTTGGCGTGGGTTTTATCCGTTTATCCTTTTATCTTCTTTGGCTTTCTGTTGTTTTACCCCTATTTTTGATTGGGCTTATCTATTAAATTATCACCTATTAGTTTTTTATATTGCATATCTTTAAATATGTGGGGGAATAACACGGCGCGACGTTTTTATTGCGCACCGTTTGCCTGACTTTGCTCTGTAATGCGTAGTTTAATGTCGCTTAATAATTGCTGATAGCGTGCCGGAAGCGGCCATTCGGCGCGGTGAATGGCCCAGAGGGTATCGATAACCGGGGACTCACTGTGATGCACGCGGATTAATTCAGATCTGGCGAATGCGGTCACCGCAAAGCGCGGAAGTACGGTAAAGCCCAGACCGCGCGCCACCGGCTCAAGGATCAGGCTGATTTGGTTAGTAAAACCGTGGACTGGAATGTCATCTAAACGTTGGCCAGGAAACTGACGGCTAAGTAAACGCAGCGCCATAGCGCGACCATCAGGGTGATCAATAAAGCCTAATGTCTGCAACGCTGGCCAGCTGACTTCAGCAAGAGAAGCGGGGACTACCA
>NZ_JBOFRH010000436.1:0-1077 GCF_051650925.1 Plesiomonas sp. | reverse complement strand
TACCTTGGATTTTTTGCGCCTCATTTGCCGTCAACGGGTATTACTCGCTACTGAGCACCGATCAACAAATCCTGTATCTGCAATTTAATGTGCAAGATATTGGCTCATTAAGTGAAGGGCTGACCGAACTTGGCAATAGTCTCGTATCCAGCATACTGGCCAGTCTGATTGACTGCTTTGAGGCGTGGCTTGGCTTTCGGATCTGGCGCATTCCAGGCAAAATCTGGGCGCGCTGGAGCCAACCGATGTTGCTGCGTTTTACGTGGATGTGCTGCACCGTACCTTTTATCAGTGCCGCGTTACAAGGCGTAGTGTTCATCGCTCAACGCCGCCAACTGACCGCCTCTGATAGCGAGCTTAACTGGCTATGCTATATCTTGACCCAAGGATTAAATAACACGCTAGGGATGTTCTTATTAGTTCCCTTGCTGTATACCCTGATGCTGCAACAATACCGAGGACTGCAGGTAAAATGGGTGCACTACAGCGCCTGGCTGCTGCTACCTTTCCCACTCTTACTGGCTATTTATCACCCTATTTTCAGTGTGCTGATCTTTGTTTGTTCGGTGTGGCTGGTCCTGCAGTTTCGCTATCTAGGTGCTACCGCCTGCGTCTTTCTGCTCGGTTTGCAAGGGCTCACCCTGTCTTCACACAATCTGCTGTTTCATGCGCTATCCGTTGATAGTCACCGCTTAGCCTACTGGGCGATTTTGATTATCTCGATTGGTTTGCCTCTGCTGATGCTCGGCCAGATGCAAGAAGAGAACTTGGCTAACCGTACCTTGATGCAATGGCGCATCAACCACAAAACCCAAGCACTCAAACATGCGCTGCGCCGCACCGCCAAGCTGGCCAGTGAAGATCCGCTCACCCAACTCTATAACCGTGGTTGGGCACAAAAGCATCTCGAAACGCTATGGCCGCAATATCACGCGACGGCTGGGAAGTTATGCTTGCTGTTTATCGATATCGATCATTTCAAGAAAATAAATGATCACTTTGGTCATCATAGCGGCGATCAGGTGCTAGCCACTATTGCCACGTTATTGCGTAAACATATGCCTGATATCGCGATGA
>NZ_JBOFRH010000435.1:0-1299 GCF_051650925.1 Plesiomonas sp. | reverse complement strand
GCTATCGATCAGGGCACTCTGGCCGGCCCGCGTATTTATCCCAGCGGTGGTATGATTTCACAAACCTCCGGTCACGGTGATTTTCGTTTGCCACAAGAGCGTGCACGCCGGTTTGGTGGGGAGGTTACGCGTGGTGAGCTATTAGGCGCTGGCTTTATTGTTGATGGGCGTGATGAAGTTCTTACCGCAACTCGTGAAAACCTGCGGGCGGGTGCAACACAGATTAAAGTCATGGCTGGCGGCGGGGCTGCAACCCAATATGATCCATTAGATGTCGCGCAATATACGCTAGATGAAATGAAGGCCGCCGTTGAAGCGGCAGGAGACTGGGGCACTTATGTTACCGTGCATGCCTATACCCCAAAATCGGTAAAACGTGCAATAGATGCCGGAGTTTTGTGTATTGAGCATGGGCAACTGCTCGATGAAGAGACCATTAAACTATTGGGGGATAAGGGCATCTGGCTTAGCCTGCAAGCACTTGATGAAGCACCTGCTACAGCACCAGAAAATATCCGTGAGAAAAAACATCAGGTTGTTCAGGGAACTGATAATGCCTTTACCTGGGCGCTCAAACATAACGTTAAACTAGCATGGGGAACCGATTTCTTGTTTAATCCGGCAAACAATAAAAAACAAAATGCCGATATTGCCAAGCTAAAAGCGTGGATGACACCGGCTCAGGTGTTAAAACTAGTCACTCATGATAACGCACAATTGCTGGCACTTTCCGGATTACGTAATCCATATCCGGGAAAACAAGGTGTTGTTGAAGAGGGGGCATTAGCCGATTTACTGCTGGTTAACGGTAATCCGCTCGAAAATCTGGAGCTACTCAGTGATCCGCAAAATAATTTTATGCTGATCATGAAAGATGGCAAGGTATACAAAAATACGCTTCAAAATAAGTAATATTTTTTATGAGTGTTAAAGTGTGCATGCTATTGCACACTTTAACGTATTATTGGCTATAGCATCATTACAGGTTGTTTTATTTTTCCGTAGCTAATAGCACAAAGAGGCGGCTATGCGTCTAAAAATAGAAGATATGGTCCTATTTGCAAAAGTTGCTGAAACGCTGAATTTCAGCCATGCTGCTGATGAGCTTGAGATCCCACTGTCTACATTAAGCCGCCGAATTGCGCTGTTTGAAAAAGAGCTGCAAATCCCCCTATTTGAGCGTTCTACTCGGCAAGTTTGTCTGACTGATGAGGGGAAGGATATACTCATTTATTGCCGTGATATTGTCAGTAAAAAAAGTGAGCTGGAAGATTATATTATTGGTAGTTATTATAAAGC
>NZ_JBOFRH010000434.1:0-28462 GCF_051650925.1 Plesiomonas sp. | reverse complement strand
GCTTATGAAACCGTGACCCATGCACTCGGTGGTCTGCCGCTTTTAGCGCCCATGTCTGAAGTTGCCGGTCGTATGGCGGTACAAGCAGGCGCACATGCACTGGAAAAATCACAAGGGGGATCGGGCATTTTACTTGGCGGTGTTCCGGGCATTCCTGCGGCGAATGTGGTGATTTTTGGTGGCGGTGTGGTTGGTGCCAATGCTGCACGAATTGCGGTCGGTATGCGGGCAACCGTTACCCTGTTTGATAACAATATTGATACATTACGCCGCCTAGACACTGAGTTCGCAGGCCGTGTTCAACTGCTCAGCCCAACCCATGCCGCGATTCAGTCTGCGATAACCCACGCAGATTTAATTATTGGCGCAGTGCTTATTCCGGGTGCGAGCGCACCAAAATTACTCAGCCGTGATGATCTTAAAATCATGAAAGCAGGAACGGTACTGGTTGATGTTGCTATTGATCAGGGGGGATGCTTTGCAACTTCGCACCCCACCACACACGATAACCCAACGTATATCATTGATAATATTGTGCATTATTGTGTCGCTAATATGCCGGGAGCAGTAGCCAAAACAGCCACATTAGCCCTGTGCAATGCCACGTTGCCTTATATTATACAGCTAGCAGATCAGGGCTGCTTAACGGCCATGCAAAATAACCCTCATCTGGCAAATGGGCTGAATATCTATCGTGGGAAACTGACATCCCGTTCGGTGGCTGACAGCTTGAATCTTCCCTTCACGCCACTCAGAGCCATTTTGCAGGGTGCATGATCGGCCGATTCAGAAATGAAATACCATGTTGGCTATTATGAATAAAATGCAGAATTTCTTTTGTCGGTGAGAGAAATTCCGCATATCTTCCTGCTAAATCACATTATTCCTGTAATCAGAGGAATTTTACTGATGATTCTTACGCCTGATAATCCGTATCATCAGTACAAAGTGCCTTTTTTTACTGTTTTTGCTGACACAATTTACCTACAATCGGCAGCACACCTGTCGTACGTGGAGAATAACAATGACATCGACAAAACATTGCAAATTATTGATTTTGGGTTCAGGCCCTGCTGGATATACCGCCGCTGTTTATGCAGCCCGTGCAAACCTTAATCCGGTTCTTGTTACCGGTATGCAGCAAGGCGGACAACTGACCACCACGACGGAAGTGGAAAACTGGCCCGGCGATGCCGATGAGCTGACCGGCCCGCTGCTGATGGATCGCATGAAAGCACATGCGGAAAAATTTAATACTGAGATTATTTTTGATCACATCAATAGCGTTGATCTGCAATCTCGCCCGCTACGTTTGTTTGGCGACAGCACGGAATATACTTGCGATGCGCTGATTATCGCGACCGGCGCTTCTGCCCGTTATTTGGGCATGCCGTCTGAAGAGGCATTTAAAGGCCGTGGCGTTTCAGCCTGCGCAACCTGTGATGGTTTCTTTTATCGTAATCAGGCTGTTGCCGTGATTGGCGGTGGTAACAGTGCTGTTGAAGAGGCGTTGTACCTCTCTAATATCGCATCTGAAGTACACCTGATTCACCGCCGCGATACTTTCCGCGCCGAAAAAATTCTGATCTCCCGTTTGATGGATAAAGTGGCTAACGGCAACATTGTGTTGCACACCAACCATACACTTGATGAAGTTTTGGGTGATGATATGGGTGTAACGGGTCTGCGTCTGCGCAGCACCGAAAGTGATACCACCAACGAGCTGACGGTAAACGGCTTGTTCGTAGCCATTGGGCATAGCCCGAATACCGAGATTTTCCAAGGCCAGCTTGAGCTAAACGGTGGCTACATTAAAGTGCAGTCAGGAACAGAAGGTAATGCTACTCAAAGTAGCATTCAGGGTGTATTTGCCGCCGGTGATGTAATGGATCACATTTATCGCCAAGCCATTACCTCTGCTGGAACAGGTTGCATGGCGGCATTGGATGCCGAACGTTACCTTGATGCTCTCGGAAAATAAGCACCATGACAACGGGAGCAAATGCTCCCGTTTACTCATTCGTTAGTAACGGCCACAGAGCCGTATTTCTAGGGCTGTTAAGACACTGCACTCATGGATAAACTCAAACAACGCGAACTGACCCGCTGGCTAAAACAACAAAGCAAACTGGCGCACCGCTGGTTAACGCTAACTATGCTGCTGGGGTTATGTTCGGGGCTTCTCATCGCACTGCAAGCGTGGCTGCTGGCCACCTTGCTCAATGATCTGATTATTCTTCATCAACCACGTGAATCATTGAGTGGTTACTTTATTGCCTTGATAGGCACGGTTATTGTACGCGCACTGGTGACGCGGCTGCGTGAACGCTGCGCATTTCAATGCGGCGTTGAAGTCCGCACCAAAATTCGCTCACTGGTACTCAATCACCTCGACTCACTCGGCACAGCGTGGATTAAAGGTAAACCGGCCGGTGCGTGGGCTACTATGGTGCTTGAGCAGATTGAAGATATGCAAGATTTCTTTGCGCGCTATCTGCCGCAAATGTATCTGGCTGTATTCGTACCATTGATTGTGCTCTGTGTCGTGTTCCCAATAAATTGGGCCGCTGGCTTGATCCTTCTGGCCACTGCCCCGTTGATCCCCTTTTTTATGGCACTGGTCGGCATGGGTGCGGCAGATGCTAACCGCCGCAACTTTAAAGCCTTAGCCCGTTTGAGCGGCTCATTTTTAGACCGTTTGCGGGGGCTAGAAACACTGCGTATTTTCAATCGCGCTCAAGCTGAAGTTGACCATATTCATGCTGATGCAGAAGATTTTCGCCACCGCACGATGGAAGTGCTGTATATGGCATTCCTCTCTTCGGCAGTACTGGAGTTTTTTACCTCACTCTCTATTGCCGTGGTTGCCGTCTATTTTGGTTTCTCTTTCCTCGGTGAGCTGAACTTTGGGCATTATGATCAGGGTGTTACCCTATTTGCCGGTTTTTTAGTCTTAATTCTTGCACCCGAGTTTTATCAGCCTTTACGTGATTTGGGTACGTTTTATCATGCCAAAGCCCAAGCCATTGGTGCGGCAGAAACACTGGTTGAATTTCTTGCGGTAGAAAAGCCTGTAATAGAAAAAGAAGCTGACAATACCCATGAAACAGCAACCACTGAGGCAGCTAAGGGTAAAACCCATTACGCACACTCCACCGAGCACGTGTCTAGCCCTTCTGCTGAGTTGTTTTCTCTCCAACCACTACAGCCGTTTTCTCTTGTTGCTACTGATCTTGAGATCCTCTCACCACAAGGAAAAGTGTTAGCCGGGCCTCTGAACTTTACAATTGATGCTGGTCAGCGTATTGCACTGGTTGGAAAAAGCGGTGCAGGCAAGACCTCATTAATGAACGCGTTACTCGGGTTCTTACCGTATCGCGGCTCACTGCTTATTGCAGGACAAGAACTTAATCGGCTGGATAAAGCCTCATGGCGGCAACATTTGGCTTGGGTCGGGCAGAACCCGCTGCTGCTACAAGGATCTCTACGCGATAACCTCACGCTGGGGTTAGATACCGTTGATCAGCACAGCATCGAACAGGCACTGAATGCCGCCTATGCCAGTGAATTTATCGATAAACTGCCGCAGGGCATTGATACACCACTGGGTGATCACGGTGTCGGTCTGTCAGTCGGACAAGCGCAACGCCTTGCCGTTGCACGAGCGCTACTGCGTGATTCCCGTTTTTTATTGCTCGATGAACCGACAGCCAGTTTAGATGCTCGTAGCGAACAATTAGTCATGTCAGCTCTGATGCTGGCCGCAGAAAAACAGACCACCTTTATGATCACGCACCGTATTGAGGATATTAAACACTGCGAGCAAATCTGGCTGATGGATAACGGAATGCTGGTACAACAAGGTGATTTTGCCACTCTAAGCCAAGCTGATGGCCCATTTGCGACCCTGCTGGCTAATCGGCATCTGGAGATTTAACCCATGCGTGTTTTGTTACCTTTTCTGGCATTATACCGCCGCCATTGGATCCGCATGGCACTGGGTATTGCACTGGCTATCGTGGCGCTTGCTGCCAGTATTGGCCTGTTATCGTTGTCTGGCTGGTTTTTGGCCGCCTCTGCCATTGCCGGTGTCACGCTCACCAGTGCCACATTCAACTATATGTTGCCAGCCGGTGGTGTGCGTGGACTGGCCATTTTTCGCACAGCATCGCGCTATTTTGAACGCGTAGTCAGCCATGATGCCACATTTCGGGTGCTTACCCACCTGCGGGTATTCTGCTTTAGCCGTATCATTCCGCTCTCACCCGGCGGATTAGCAAAATACCGCCAGACCGAACTGCTCAACCGACTCGTGTCAGATGTCGATACCCTTGATCATATCTACCTGCGCCTGCTCTCACCGCTAGTCTCGGCCCTGCTGATCATTATTAGCACAACCCTCCTGCTCTCTTTGCTTGATGTTCGTTTAGCGCTGACACTTGGCGGGATCATGCTGGTGCTTTTGCTGGTGATCCCAGTTATTTTTTATCAGGCAGGAAAACCTGTCGGACAAAATATTCACCGCCAGCGCAGCCTCTACCGTGTGCAACTGGTCGAATGGTTGCAGGCACATGCAGAGCTGGTGATTTTTGGCGCAGCTAACCTGTACCGCGATAAACTCGATCACACCGAGCAACAATGGCAACAAAGTCAGAAACAAGAGGCCAGCCTTGCGGCATGGGCACAAAGTCTGATGGTACTCGCCTCAGGTCTGACACTGGTGCTGATGCTGTGGCTGGCGGCCGATAATATTGGCGGAATACAACATGCTGGAGCAATGATTGGCCTGTTTACGTTTGTCACGCTTGCTGCATTTGAAGCATTAGCTCCCGTAGCCGGTGCATTTTTACACCTTGGTCAGGTTATCGCCTCGGCTGAACGGGTAAACAATGTTATCTCACAACAACCCGATGTCGTGTTTATCCCTGAAACACAAACCACAGCACAGACAGTTTCCCCTGCTAATGTCCGTCTAAATGACAGTACATTGCACTTAGAACAGGTGAGTTTTGCCTACTCGCCAACGGAATCAGCGGTATTAAACAAGATCTCGTTAACACTTAACCCAGGGCAACATATTGCGTTATTGGGAAAAACCGGGTGCGGAAAATCAACGTTGTTGCAATTGCTGACTCGTGCTTATGATCCGCAACTAGGCCATATTTTGCTCGGTAATCAACCCTATCAGGCGCTAACTGAAACCCAACTGCGCAGCATGATCTCTGTTGTCTCACAGCGAGTACATATCTTTAGCGCTACGTTGCGCCAGAACCTGTTAATGGCCGCGCCTACTGCCTCTGATAATCAGCTTGCCAACGTGCTAAACGCCGTCGACTTAACCGCACTGCTGGAGGATGAGGGGCTTGATATGTGGCTAGGTGATGGTGGAAGGCCGCTCTCTGGTGGTGAGCAACGCAGGCTTGGGCTAGCACGCGCCCTGCTACACGATGCACCTATCATGCTGCTTGATGAGCCCACAGAGGGGCTAGACGCAGAAACTGAGCAGAGAATACTGGCACTGCTGGCAGAACATACTCAAGGGAAATCGGTCATTTATGTCACCCACCGCCTGAGCGGGTTAGCCGATTATGATCAGATCTGTTTAATGGAAGAGGGCCAGATCATTGAACAGGGCTCGCATCAGCAGTTAATGACCGAACAGGGGCGCTATTATCAGTTACATCAACGCCTGTAAGCCTGTTTTCAAAAAGGGTAATTATCTGTAATGCGATTAACTCAACTCTCTCTTACGGATACCTGTTTTCCCTCCCCCGAACTTGCATTGACAGATCCGGATGGTCTGCTTGCATATGGGGGAGATCTGCGGCCTGCACGCCTGTTGGCCGCCTATCAACAGGGTATTTTCCCATGGTTTAGCGATCAAGAACCGATCCTCTGGTGGTCTCCTAACCCGAGGGCAGTGTTTGTTCCCGCTACGCTGTCTCCTAACCGCAGTATGCGAAAATGGTTAGCTAAAATGCCGTACAAAATTACGCTAAATCAGGCGTTTTCTGCAGTAATCGAACAATGTGCGGCCGTTCGGCAGGGAAATACATGGATCTCTGCCGATATTTGTCAGGCTTATACCCATTTGCATCAACAAGGTATTGCACATTCAGTGGAGGTTTGGCAGGGCGATAATTTAGTCGGTGGTTTGTATGGCATTGCCATGGGTCAGCTATTTTGTGGTGAATCTATGTTTTCACTGCAACCTAATGCCTCAAAAACTGCACTGCTGGTATTTAATCACCATTTTCAGCAAGCACAGGGAAAACTGATTGATTGTCAGGTGATGAATCCGCATTTAGCATCATTGGGCGCTCAGACTTTACCCCGAACCGTGTTTTTACAGCAATTACATACGCATCAACACGCTATGTTATCGCAAGATTTTTGGCACGCACGGCAGCTTGATTATCCGCATACACCGCTGTGCACTACCCATACCGCTGTCGCGCACAGTATTCAAACCCGTAATGAATAACCATGTCATCTGATCATCAAACCACACAGCAAAAACAGATTATGCTCTGGCTAACACCGCTCGGCACATGCAGCTATTTGCCTGAGCAATCAGAACAGATAGGGGTTGTTTCTGGTACTGAGTGGCATACGCCTGAGGGATACTCACAACTTCTGGCACACGGCTTTCGCCGAAATGGTACTGCCATTTATAAACCGCACTGCCCTGAATGCTACGCATGTAAGCAATTACGTGTTTCAGTGGTTGAATTTCAACCTAGTCGCTCACAAAAACGTGCATTGCAACATTGGCATGCCGTGTCATGGCAGATTTGTGATAAACTACCGCCTGAGTTTTTTACTCTTTATGCCAAGTATATCAATGCTCGGCATGCCAGCGGCAGTATGTATCCACCGAATAAAGAACAATTTGAATCTTTTGTTCAGTGTTGCTGGTTAACAGTGGCTTATCTGTGTATGTATCAGGGCGATCAGCTGATTGCAGTAGCGGTAACGGATGTACTACCCGACTCTCTGAGTGCTTGTTATACATTTTTTGACCCCGGATTCAGTCAGCACTCTCCCGGTGTTGCCATGCTGGTAAAACAGCTTGAATGGGCGCAACAAAGCGGGAAACGCTGGGTATACCCCGGTTACCAGGTTGATGCATGTAAGGCGATGTCTTATAAAAAACGATTTCGCCCAGCGCAAGAGTTAACACAGACAGGTTGGCAATGGGTTGATAAATGCTGAGTTTTAACCAGCTTTATGCCCTGTTGCCTTTACACTACCAACGTTTTTCGGCATTATCTGCCGGTTATTATTCAGGTTGTAAGCCTTAACGAGGAATCGATGTCTAAAGAAGACAGCATTGAAATGCAAGGCACCGTGCTAGACACGCTGCCAAACACCATGTTCCGTGTAGAACTGGAAAACGGTCACGTTGTGACTGCTCATATCTCCGGTAAAATGCGTAAAAACTATATCCGTATTCTGACTGGCGATAAAGTGACTGTAGAAATGACACCGTACGACCTGAGCAAAGGCCGTATCGTGTTCCGTAGTCGCTAATTGCGGTGATAAAAAAAACCCGGATTTTAATCCGGGTTTTTTCTTTTTAGTCTTGCCATTATAACTGAATGATAAAATTAGCCACCCGCTGTTATACGTGCAGCTAACGGATATCACTCAGTACACAGGTTCAGTGCAAGGTACTCTCTTCTTCTTTATCTTTACGCGCATGTGCACTACTAAACACATAAGTCAATTCGCCTGCGGTAAGATCAACATCAACTTTCACCACACCACCGTGCGTCAAAGAACCAAACAGCAGCTCATTAGCCAACGGTTTTTTCAGGCTCTCTTGAATAATGCGGGTCATTGGCCGCGCGCCCATTGCCTGATCGTAACCTTTTCCGGCTAACCAATCACGAGCCTGTGCGCTGACCTCCATTGACACCCCTTTCGCATCAAGCTGTGCTTGCAGTTGTACGATAAATTTATCCACTACCTGATGAATAATTTCCGGCGTCAGATGGTTGAACCAGATAATGTTATCCAACCGGTTACGAAACTCCGGTGAGAACACTTTCTTAATCTCACCCAGTGCATCAGTACTGTTATCCTGCTGCTGGAAGCCTATCGATTTACGCTGAGTCTCATGTACCCCTGCGTTAGTGGTCATCACCAGCACCACATTACGGAAATCAGCCTTACGCCCGTTGTTGTCGGTCAACGTGCCGTTATCCATGACCTGTAACAACAGATTGAATACATCAGGGTGTGCTTTTTCAATTTCATCAAGCAGTACCACAGAGTGTGGGTGCTTAATGACAGCATCGGTTAGCAAGCCCCCCTGATCAAAACCAACATAGCCCGGTGGCGCACCAATTAAGCGGCTAACGGTGTGTCTTTCCATGTACTCTGACATGTCAAAACGCAACAGCTCAATGCCCATGGCGCGTGCCAGTTGTACGGTAACTTCGGTTTTACCTACACCGGTTGGGCCGGCAAACAGGAATGAACCCACAGGTTTATTATCTTGTGAAAGACCTGCACGGCTCATTTTGATGGCTTCGGTGAGGACTGAAATGGCTTTATCCTGACCAAATACCAGCATTTTTAGCTTGTCATCGAGTGAACGCAGCACATCTCGATCACTGGAAGAGACTGATTTTTCAGGGATACGGGCAATCCGCGCAACAATTGACTCAATATCACTGACATTGACGGTTTTCTTACGTTTGCTTAATGGTGCTAAACGGCAACGAGCACCCGCTTCGTCTATCACATCAATGGCTTTATCGGGTAAATGACGCTCATTAATGTATTTTGCCGACAACTCAACCGCCGCACGGATGGCCTTGTTGGTATAACGAACATCGTGGTGTGCTTCGTATTTTGGTTTTAATCCCATCAGAATTTTGGTTGTTTCGTCTACTGATGGCTCAATAACATCAATTTTTTGGAAGCGGCGCGCCAATGCACGATCTTTTTCAAAAATGTTGGAAAATTCTTGGTAGGTGGTTGACCCCATAACCCGAATTTTTCCGCCTGACAGCAGAGGCTTAATCAGGTTAGCAGCATCAACTTGCCCGCCGGATGCAGCACCCGCACCAATAATGGTGTGAATTTCATCGATAAACAGGATGGAATTCTCTTCACGCTCAAGCTGACGCAAAATGGTTTTAAAGCGTTTTTCAAAATCACCACGATATTTGGTGCCGGCCAGCAGTGAACCGATATCCAACGAGTAAATTACGCAATTAAGCATAATCTCAGGAACATCACCTTCCACAATCCGCCATGCTAGACCTTCGGCAATAGCGGTTTTACCAACACCGGCTTCCCCCACCAGCAGTGGGTTATTTTTACGACGGCGGCAGAGTACTTGCACGGTACGCTCAAGCTCATGCTCACGGCCAATTAGCGGGTCAATACCGCCCACACGAGCCAGTTGGTTTAGGTTGGTCGCAAAGTTCTCTAAGCGCTCATCACCCTCTTCATTGCTGTTGTTTGCAGAAGAGGCGTTTTGGCTTTGATTAGAGGCTTGTGGGCCGCTGGTATCAGGGCTGTCTTTGCGCACACCGTGCGAGATGAAGTTCACCACGTCAAGACGGCTGACATCGTACTTTTTCAGCAAGTAAGCCGCTTGCGACTCTTGCTCACTGAAAATAGCCACTAAGACGTTAGCTCCGGTCACTTCACTACGGCCAGATGATTGCACGTGGAAAACCGCACGCTGCAGTACACGTTGGAAACTGAGCGTAGGTTGTGTTTCACGCTCACTCTCTTCAGCAGCAATCAGCGGCGTGGTTTGTTCGATAAAAATGGTCAGATCATTACGCAGCATGTCCAGATTAACGGAGCAGGCTTCCAATGCCTCACGCGCTGAACCATTGTCAATCAGTGCAAGCAACAGGTGCTCGACTGTCATGAACTCGTGCCGCAACTCGCGAGCTTTGGCAAACGCTAGGTTCAAACTTAATTCAAGTTCTTTATTGAGCATAGGCACCTCCCCTTAGAAGCTGAAAGCAAAGCCCGTACAACGCTATCAGGCTTTTTCCATTGAACAGAGCAATGGATGTTCGTGCTCACGCGCATACTGATTTACTTGCGCTACTTTTGTTTCAGCAACCTCTGCGGTAAAAACGCCACAGGTTGCTTTACCCTGATAGTGTACGGTTAGCATAACTTGTGTTGCTTTCTCAATATCAAGACTAAAAAATGTGGCCAGTACCTCAATGACAAAGTCCATTGGGGTGTAATCATCATTGTTTAGTATCACTTTATACATAGACGGCGGCTTAACCGTGGTTTTCTCTTCATCCCTGATGAGTTCATCTATTCCAAGCCAATCTAAATTACTCATAACTCTATCGTAGTCTTTACATTCAGTAGATGCGAATGAAATGTTAATTTCAATGACGTTTTAGTGAACAACCCGTCAACACGACCTTCGTCGCCTTGACGTTACACCCAATTCTACTAGAGTGTATCAACAAGCTGTGTTTATATTTCGACCAATCAGCATAAAATTTGAGTGATTGGCTCGTAAGTTCGCGCACAAGTGCGCAAACATAGCCTGTACTATCAAATAAAGTATCACTCGAGGGATGTAGAGGTATGGAAACGGGTACTGTTAAGTGGTTCAACAATGCCAAAGGATTTGGGTTTATTTGTCCGGTTGTCGGCGGTGATGATATTTTTGCACACTATTCCATGATCCAGATGGAAGGTTATCGCACGCTAAAAGCTGGGCAGGAGGTGCAATTTGAAATGCATCGAGGGCCTAAAGGTTGCCATGCAACCTGTATCGTTGTTCCCGCGCTGGAAGCAGAGCTCAGTTGACGCTGATGCGTTATTTACGCTGACAAATGTCGGCATCTACAGTAAAAAAGCAGACAATTGTCTGCTTTTTATCATTTATACGAATCCGCAGATAAATGCGTAAAGTCAGATCGGTGCTTAGACTGCACTGAGCCAAGCTTAAGCACACGCGCCAATACGCGCATGCTTATGGATAGCGAGTAACCGACTATTTATACCGCAGCAGCGTTATCCGCAGTAATTTCAGCGCCTGACAGTGATTTATGCCCCTCTTTCAGGTGCACCATATCAATCAAGTCATCACTGCTGACCTGAAATGCCTGACCAAATCCTTTCACATACAGGCCCTGTTCTGGTACTAAACGGAACAGAATAAAATCGGCCATATTTGACAGATTATCGACAATATCACCATGGCGCTGTGCTAAAGCATCAATCGCCGGTTTCCATGCGTTGTCATCACGCGAAACAATTTCTGCTTTTGCATCAAACGTCAGACGCTGACGGGCAAACAAGATACGGCTGCTTGCTTCATCTTGAATCATCATCAAAGATGTGCGCGGTACTTGCTGCAAATTACGCGCATGGCGAGCAATTTCAGAGATCAGCACGTAATAACCATCAGCCAATTGTACAAACGGGGCATAGCTGACATTTGGCATGCCAGTGCTGTCTACGGTGGCAAGGATCAGGGTTTTACACTGCTGACGGAAAGCCTGAATTTCAGGTTCTAGACGGTTTTGCAGGCGCTCTTGACGTTCAGTACTCATGATTTGATTCCTTCTGTGCGCGGTAAGATTATTGTTTCCGCGCTATTTATTTGTTTGTTAATTATGGGTTCTCCCCGCCTGCAGAGCACCATACTGTGCCGAATCTACATTCTATGACGGGGAATATTCTCTGTGTTATCTCTATGGCTATTGCATAGCCATTATTTACTGTACGTATGGGTTATGCAGGTTCTGACACCGATACCACTGAGCTCAATGCGTACTGTTCACGTAACTGATTAAAACGGCTGATTTGCTCAGGGAACAACTGACGTTTGCTGTCGCGCCCCAGATACACTTTAAAAATACAACGGCCTGATTGAGCAAAAAACAGCAGGCTATAGCTCTCTTTGCCCATAAATGGCTTTTCCAACAGGGCAATATGCGCAACCTGATCAAGTTTGAGATGGCCATGCAAACCTTCGGCACTTTTGGTATACAGATTGAAGTAACCATGTGCCGGTTTTCCGGCCGGAAACGCACCTTTAAACTCAAAAATGCTGCCTTCTGATTCAATAATGGTGGTCAGTGTTCCCCACTCTGTCAGTGATTCAAGCAATGTTTGTGCGTGCTCTGCTGGGATCCACGTTGACATAGCGGCCGGAAGTGCCGCGACCAACTGCTGTTCGCTTACCGAAAACTGACTGGCCAGTGCTTGTGTTGACGCGCCCAGTTCTTGCTCTGAAAGTGCGGCGATCTGGGTTACAAGATCTTGTTGTTTGATCATTGATTGCTCTAACGTTGATTGCTCTAACATAGGTGATTCCATACCCTGTGTATCAAAAAGATCAGTTAAATCGGTAAACGCGGCTACGGTTGTTGATAACAGTGACTGCGCAGTTTATCTCGATTTATCTCAATAATTTTTTGGCATATGCCTTAAATGTCGGTATCTAAACTTAGGCTGCCAGCGCTGCTGGTGGTGTACGTTTTAATGCTTCAATCATGCCCTGAGCCATGTTGATATTCCAAAAGCTGCCTGCGGTGGTCAGTTGGGCAGTTGAGGCATCGAGCGTCAGTAATCCACGCGCTTCCCATGCAGCCAGTAGAGGCTGTATATGTTCAAACAGCTGAATTTCACTGGCCTGATTCAAGGCTTGGGCTGACAGCACGCCACGATCAAATCCGGCTTTAATGGCGCTGTGCAGTACATGCTGCGGATTAGGTGTCATCATCATCGCCAGTGGGAATTGGTTCTCTGTAATGGCGGTATGGTAGGTTTCAAGATCACGGGTTTGCATCAAGCTATACCCGTTAATTGAACCGCCCGCTCCCGCGCCAACCGGTAATACATCGGCGTGTGTTTTGGCCAGATGGTTGTAACGGCTACGTTCACGTGAATCTCGCGCCCAGTGGTTAACACTGAGCTGCTTGATTTGCTGCTGCTGCATGAAGGCAACACCATTGGCGTACATCCGTGATTTTTCCGGTGTATCTGCCGGTGGTGGTAACCGTTTTTCACTGACTAGACGTGCCATCGGGGTGCTTTGCATCTCAATAAGCTGATACAGGTCTACACCGTGTGCACCGCTGGCCAGAAAATCGGTCAGGTCGCGCTGCCAGCATTCACTATCCTGCCCTGGCAAACCAAACATTAAGTCTACAATTATCGGTGCGCGATCAAATGCGACGATACGGTTGAGTGTATCCAACAATATTTCGCGGTTATCCAAACGTTTGGCTTGTTTGCGCACGGCAGTATCAAAACTTTGTACGCCAAATGAGAAGCGATTTACGCCGCCTTCAACCGCTGCAAAGTACTTTTCATCACTAAAACGGTTTAAACGCCCTTCCAGAGTGATTTCGCAATCCTCTGTTAATGGAAAGTGTGCTTTGATCAATCCGCCCAGCTGAAAAATTTGCTCTGCAGTAAGATCGGTGGGGGTTCCCCCACCGATATATACAGCAGCAAAAGGCTGTGCTTGTGTCCACGGCATCGCGGCTTTGCGTTTGAGCTCTTCTGTCAGCGCGGCAAAGTACTCTGCCACTAATGTGGCGCTGGCGGCATACTGAAAAAATGAGCAAAACGTACAACGCACGCGACAAAACGGAATGTGGATATACAAGCAGCGATCGCGTGTTGCTGAGCCGTCATCGGTGAGCAATTGTGTAAATTGTGCACCAGCAGATTCGGCTGGCAGCGGGCGACCACCGCCCCCTGCATGTGCCTGACGTTTTCCGGTAAAGGCATACGCCAGTGGATCGGGGCTGTGACGCCCCAGTATGTTTTCATCTAATAAAGAGAGATCAATCATCAGAACTGATACCGCACGCCAATTTTGAAGTTACGACCGGCTGAGTAAAGCTGGTCAAATGCCTGACGATAGTATTCGTCAGTCAGGTTATCGATACCGACATCAACTTTGACGGCTTTAAATGCTTGTGGCTGCCATGTGGTATAGAGATCAACAAGGGTGTAACTTGGGTACACTTCGGTGACATTCTCAGGCAGGTTGTCTTGCGCTTGGTAGTGGCTAACATTCATGCCAACTTTAAGGGATTTATCCATAAAGTAGTGCCCTGCTCCCAATACCCATTTTTGAGCTGGAATATTTTGCAGTGACTGGCCATTACTCTTATTCTCACCGTCTGTTTTGGCATAGCTAAGGCTGGTTTCAAAGTTTTGCAGGTTGTAAAGCGCGCTGAGTTCTACACCTTTAAGTCGTGCATCATTCACATTCTGGTATTGTGTGGTGAAACGATCGACCCGCTGATCAATGTAATTGCTGACGTTGTTATGGAAATAGGTGGCATTCAGTGCCAGTTGATCATCGGCTAAGACATTGCGGAACTTCATGTTGGCAGAGATCTCTTTGTTCTTTGCCGTTTCCGGTTTCAAATCAGGGTTGGGTTTAAAGGTGTTGCACATGCCTGGGCCCATGCAGAAGTGTGTACCACTGGTGTACATCTCTTCCATGCTTGGCGCTCGGAAAGCTTCATCGTAACGAGCATTGAGCGTTAACCACTCTGCAGCCTGCCAGCGTAAACCGACTGACGGCGAGACGTTACTTTCGCTACGTGATGAGTCGGCGATATTATTGTCTTTAACGCTAAAGTGGTCATAACGCAGACCCGGCAGTAAATTCCAGTCAGTAGCCAGCGGAATATCTGCTTGTAAGTATGTTCCCCACACCTGACCACGGCCATCTGCCGGAATTGGGCGATTTTGCCCTTCGCGCTGGCCTTCGGTTTTATCTTGGTAAATATCACCGCCGTACACGAGTGTCATGAGATCAAACTCTGAGCGGTTGCTCATATTCAGCCCCAAGGTGCGGTAATTTACCGTATCACGCTGCGCTTTTTTAATGCGGTATTCGTCAAATTCGGTTTTGTTCAGATAGGCCGTTACACGGGCATCCAACAAACGGTTATCCTGCGGGTTTAGGCGGTAATCCAGTGTTGTATTGAAATCACGGGTTTGCTGCTGAACCAGAGGCACAGAAGAGCTGACCGCTTCAGACGGGTTACTTGGTGCATTTTGATGGTTTTCTGACTGGCGCACAGAGAGTTGTAAACGCTGAGCATCATCCATCTGCCAACCTACTTTTGCCAAACCACCCTGATTACGATAGCTAGAGTCGGTCAGTTTTTCACCGTTACCTAAACGCAAATTATTTGCATCGGTGTAATAGCCGTTTAGCAGGAAATCAACCGAATCATTCGGCATACCATACAGTGAGGCGCTGGTGCGTGTTTCATCATTCGCACTGGCGTAGCCTTGTTTGATATAACCACCAATCGGCTGATCGGTCAGTAAATCGGGCGCTGACAATGTTTGTTGTGCAACCACCCCACCTAATGCACCGCTTCCCCACAACGCACTGCTCGGGCCTTTAACCACTTCCACACTTGAGAGCATTTCTGGGTCGAGGAAATAGGTTGAACGGTGACCGGAGTTGGTGTTCTGGCGAGCGCCATCAATAACTTGCAGTAATCGGTTTCCGCTTAAGCCTCGGATAATCGGGCTTTGCGCATTGGCTCGTGGGCCGCCATTCACATCAACGTTAGGGGCATATTTCAGCACTTCTGCAACACTGGCCGCCTGCTGTTGTTCGATCTGTGCTTTATCCATCACTACTACCGAACGCGTTTCCTGCTCGATAGTTTTGTTGTCACGTGTTGCTGTTACTACCACTTCGGGCAATGCGGTAGATTGCGCGCTCTCTGCCACCGCTGCATGGCTAGCAAAAGAGACAGTGAGAACGTTAACAACCAGCAAGCTAAGTACAGATCGTTGAAAGACAACCGATTTTTCGCAATTCATTCGATGACTCGCCATTTGTGTTAAATCCTTTTTAAGATAAAAAAATTTACGATTGATTGAACACCTGAATAAACATCACCGTGCGTAAGGGCATATTTTTCGCTGGCGTGAAACGGCAACGATTTGCAATAGGTCACGGTTTAATCAGCACATTTTGGGTGGGGTTTTACCGGTTTATGTGCGCTGCCGAAGATTAACCGAACATTAAATGCGAATGCAAATAATTTTCATTTGATCTTTTAGGGTATCAAAATGTATATTTGCTACCTCGTTGGATAAATCAGGTATGCAAAGGCAGTTATCTATGTGGATTTCCTCAGAAAAAAAGCGATTGTTGGTAGCCTCTGGCGTATGCCTTTGTGCTCATACCGTTTTATTACTGGTGGGATTTCAACCACTTCAAACCCGAGCTGTCACACTTGATGCTCTGAGTGCGCCGGCATCAGCATCCAGCATGGTTTTAACGCTGGCCGCAGATCAGCGCTCTGGGGTTAATCCAACCGCTGAAACAGCAGCAATATCTGAACCATCCCCCACTCAAGCAATGGCGACGACCGCACCTAAGCCAGTAAAAAAAGAGGCCACTAAAGAAGAAGTGGCTAGAAAAGAGGAAGTCATCCCCCAAAAGGCGCTACCGCTTAAAACACCTCAGGTAAAAAAACCGACTAAACCCAAAGTCACGCCTGAAAAAAAAGCGGATATACAACGTTCAGAGCAACCTGAAAAGTCAGATATCCCTCAAAAAACAGCACTTGCCCGCACACAAAAGCGGCCAACCGAAAAACAACAATATGCAGCGCAAGCAACCACGCAAGGTCGTCAAGGTGCGGCAAATAGCGCGGCTGTAAATCAAACCAATACAGCATCCCCTTCACTGCCGACCACACTTAACAGTGAAAGTAAGCCGCGTTTTCGTATTCCTCCAACGCCGCCAGAGTACCCAACGGCGGCGCGTGCCAGACGGCAAGAGGGAACAACGCTACTTGATATCACTCTCGGTGTACGTGGTGAGCTTCTTGCGGTGGTTTTAACCCGCAGCAGTGGTTCGCTACTGCTGGATAAGGCAGCACTAAAAGCTGTACAGAAATGGCAATTTTTACCCAAAGAGATCAATGGCGTAGGCATTAAACATACGGTGCGTATTCCTATTCGTTTTGAACTGACTTAAATAGGCTTGAAATTAAAATGTTGCTGACTCAACTCGAACAACAACTGGGCACCATGATGTGGCCCTTGCTGATTTGCTCATTTTTAACGGGTGTGATTGTGCTCGACCGGTTGTTTAAGCTGCTGCAAGCCAGCCGGTTTAACTTTCAAACGTCTGGCTCTTTGCAACCGCTAACGCTCTGTACACAACAGGGGGATTTTGAGCAGATTCAGGCCAAGCTATCTGGTCAGCGTTCACTGCTGCTGCAAGGGTTATCGCTGCTGATCATGCACCGAGATGAAAACAAGCTTTTGCGTGAGGAGATTGCCGCTATCTGGCTGCAAAACAAGCGCCGCCAGCTAAGTTTTGGCTTAAAAATGCTGACGCTGATTGCAGCAATCAGCCCGTTACTGGGTTTGCTTGGCACAATTTTAGGGCTGATTCAGATGTTTCAGGATATCGGGGTGAGTAATAGCCCTGTGACCCCTGCTCTGCTGGCCAATGGTTTGGGGATTGCCATGTACACCACCGCCGCAGGCCTGCTAATTGCGCTGCCAGCAATTATTGGGGCGCAACTGTTTGGCCTGTGGATTGATCGGCTAATTCATCGCGCCGAGCACGGGATGAACCACTACAACTTGTGGTTAGAGGGCATTGCGCTGAATAAGGAGTTCCATGAATGATCCGCGATCGCTCTGCTGATCAGGCGCGTCACGACATTGGTATCGATTTGACTCCGCTGCTGGACATCATTTTTATTGTGCTGGTTTTTCTGCTGCTCACGGCCAATGTTCGCCTGCAAAGCATGGAGATTGATCTGCCGGAAATCGACAGTGCGCAATCTTCCACACCGGTCGAACAGCAGCCGTTAACACTGCACTTATTAGCCAGTGAGCCCTACTGGGCGCTGAATGAACAGACTTACTCGTCGTGGGATGAATTCCGGCAAGCGCTGTTACAGCGCCGCCAACAATTACCAAATGCCAACATAATCATTGCGGCAGATCGTAATGTTAGTGCCGAACGTTTACTGAATTTGCTTAATTTCTTACAACAACAACATATTCCTGCAGCACAAATTTTGACGAAGGGAACAGAATAAATGCCGACCGTATTTGCACTCCGTAAACAGATAAAGCCTGCTGTATTTGCCTGTAGTGTGGCTCTGCTAAGTTGTTTCACTGCACAGGCGGTAGCCGCAGACCGTATTATTTCAGCCGGAATGGGCGTGACTGAGATTATTGTGGCACTCGGCGGAGAAGATCTGTTGGTCGGTACTGATAGCAGCAGTGAGCTGCCCGCGGGTAACACTGCGGCAAAACTCGGTTATATTCGCCAACTGCCTGCTGAAGGCATGTTGGCTTTGCGCCCAAACAAACTGATTGGTATCGATGAAATGGCACCACAGTCATCCGTTGATATGCTCAAGCAAGCGGGTGTCAGTGTGACCGTATTGCCTTCGGGATCAGACATTGAGAGCTTAAAGCAGCGTATTAGCGTGCTGGCAAAACAACTGGATAAGCCATCAGAAGGCACGCTATTGCTACAACAAACGGAAGCACAACTGGCTGAACTGGCAAAAAAACGTCAGCAAATTCAAAGCAAACAAAATCCAAAAGTCATTTTTCTGCTGCTGAATGAGGGGCGTGCTCCCATGATCGCAGGGGGAAATACACCTGCAAATACGCTGATTTTGCTTGCCGGTGCAACCAATCCAGCAGAAAAAGTGAATAACTACCAGACCGTTTCCAGTGAGAGTCTGCTGGCAATGCAGCCGGATATTATTGTCATCAGCCAGCGCAACTGGAAAGGCAGCGCACAAGCAACGTTGGCTCAATTCCCAATTCTTACCAATACACCGGCGGGAAAAAATCTGGCCGTTTATGCGATGAACGGCAAAGCGCTGATTGGCGGATTAGGCCTAACCAGCCTGCATGAAGCTGACAAGTTGGCTGATTATTTACTCAGCTACCCATCTCGCCTTTCATCCAGCCACTAAGGTGTGCCGATGTTACGTCTGAAATTGTCACTTCTAAGCAGCACGGGGCTGTTGCTGCTCACCGCGGCGGCCCTGTTCTCTATTACAACCGGCCCAATTAAGTTACCGCTTAATGAGAGCTTGTTTGCGCTATTTAATACACCAGAAACTGCTGCTCAACAGGCAAATGCCCTGATCATTCAGAGTATCCGCCTACCACGCACGCTATTGTGTATCAGTATCGGAGCAATACTGGCCATGTGCGGAGCGGTATTACAGGGGTTGTTCCGTAATTCACTGGCTGACCCCGGTATTATTGGGGTCAGCGGTGGTGCAGCGCTGGGGGCGGGGCTATCCATTGTTCTGCTGCCAGCCGGTTGGGCGTTGTCATGGCCGTTACTGGCCGGTATTGCCAGTTGGTTAACGCTCGGCTCAACGGCTCTGTTTGCATTCGCCAGCGGCATGCTGACCACTTTACTGGTCTATCGCATCGGGCAAACACCTTTTGGTACATCCGTCAGTATGATGTTGCTGGCCGGTGTCGCCATTGGTGCTATCGCCTTTTCTGGTTTAGGGCTGCTCAGCTATCTGGCCGATGATCAGCAATTGCGCGATCTTTCGCTGTGGCAAATGGGTTCACTGGCGGGTGCGACATGGCACAGTGTACTGCTGTCGGTTTTTGTTATGCTTGCCCTGCTGGTTATTTTCTCCCGAAAGCGCGCCGCACTTAATGCGCTGCTGCTGGGCGAATCAGAAGCTCGGCACTTAGGTATTCAGGTGGAAAGCCTTAAACGTCAGTTAATTGTGCTTTGTGCCATGGGTATCGGTGTGGCGGTATCGGTATCAGGCATGATTGGTTTTATCGGTTTAATCGTACCGCATATGGTACGCATGCTGTGCGGGCCGGATTACCGTAATTTGCTGCCCGTGAGTGCACTCGGTGGTGCTATTTTACTGCTGGTGGCAGACTTGCTTGCTCGCCAACTGGCAGCCCCTGCCGAGATCCCTGTGGGGATCATCACTGCATTGCTGGGCGCACCGTTCTTTATCTGGCTGCTGATCCAGCAAAAAAGGAGTCTGGGATGAGTGTATTACAGATCAATCGGTTACGTGTACACCGCGGGCAGCGACAAATATTAACGGACCTCTCACTGACCCTCTTTGCCGGAGAGCTGACTATATTGCTCGGGCCAAACGGCTCAGGAAAGTCTACGCTGCTCAAATGCATCAGTGCCGAAATCCCCTTTCAGGGCGAAATCACGCTGTTTAATCAGCCGCAGCATACTTGGAATGCCAGCGCGCTGGCTCGAAAAATGGCTATTTTGCCGCAAAGCTCATCGCTCTCATTTGCTTTTTTGGTCCACGAAGTGGTGATGTTAGGGCGATTGCCGCACGCATCATCACACGCTGAAAATCAGCGTATTGCGCACGAATGTCTTGCGGTTGTCGGGGCTCAGCACTTGGCAAAACGTCTGTATACAGAGCTCTCTGGCGGTGAAAAACAGCGGGTACATTTTGCAAGGGTACTGGCACAACTCGGTGAAAAAAAACAGAATACAAAACAGTTTAGGGAAGTAGAGAAATCCGGCCCATTACCGGCAGAACCGCAGTTATTGATGCTTGATGAGCCTACCTCGGCGCTCGATCTCTGCCACCAGCATCACACACTACAAACAGCAAAAGATCGGGCCATGGCAGGTGATGCAGTACTGGTTATTTTGCATGATTTAAACCTTGCTGCCCGCTATGCCGACCGAATCTTGCTACTTAATAACGGCACGCTGTACGCTGACGGTACACCAAAACAGATCCTAACCCACGACAATATTCGGCATGTGTTTGATATCGATACCACCATTATTCCCCATCCCGATATCGATTCCGTACTGGTTGCATAGGCAGGTTTACATAACACCGGTCGCATAGTGAGAGTCGCATAGCTCTGATTGCACAGACCTGTTCAGCAGCGATGCCTCTGCACATGATACCTTTGCACATAAATACACATAAAAATCGGCTAACAGAGCATCTGTAAACACCCTTAACAGGTGCTCTGTACTGGTTGATTAACCTTCTAACAGTTGCGTTAGCAAAGAACCACTGTATAGCGCCTCTTTCACCAACCCCGCCCCCGCCATTGTGCCTTCGTTATAAAACTCGGTAAGTTGTAGCTCCAAATTTTCAGTATACGGAGAATAAGAGAGGCGTTTGATTGTGGCTTCAATCTCAGGGAAAAGTACTGACTGCGCCTGACGCAGTGGTGAACCAAACAGAATTTTTTCAGGATGAAACAAATTCACTAACGTAGAGAGTAGCTGCCCGATATGGCGTGCGGCCTCGTTTAACAAGGTGAGTGCCAGAAGATCTCCCGCGACGGCAGCCTGACAGAGCGCTGTGACAGTCAGGGGAACATGCTGTAACTGACTGGGTGTGCCCGCATCCAATTGCTGTTGCGCTTTACGCAGCAAGGCTTGTACGCTGATCTCGGTTTCTAAACAGCCGCGATGCCCACATTCACATAGCTCGCCGTCTGGGTTAACAATCAGATGCCCCGCTTCAATCAGATTACGAAACTGACCGTGGATCAGTTTTCCATCAATCATGACACCCACGCCCACACCATGGTTAATGCTCAGTAAAACCACGTTATCACAGCCCTGCGCATGCCCGAACAACGATTCGGCCATCGTCCATGCACACACATCATGCCGTAAAAAAACCCGCAAACCGGTTTTAGCCGCTAACTCAGCCGCCAACGGCATATCTTTCACATGATAATATGGCATATGGTGGACAATACCGCGCGCGGCATCAATCACGCCCGGCAGCGTAACGGCAATACCGGTTAAACGCTCAAGCTTATCCTGATGACGGGTAAAAAAGAGATCAATTTCACTGACTAAACGTTTGAGCAGGGCAACTTGCTCGCGCTCAATGACATCTAAACGCTCTTCAATCAGCGCCCGACCATTGAGCTCGTGCAGTGCCAATGTAAGATAACCACGCCCCAAACGCATCGAGAGAAAATGCCAACCTTCGGTATCAAGCACCAGCCCTACTGCGGGGCGGCCACGGCTACCAAATTCTTGGCATTCATTTTCGCGGATCAAGTGGACATCAAGCAGTTCACGGGTAATTTTCGTGATACTGGCCGGCGCTAAACCGGCCTGTTTTGACAACTCAATACGCGAAATAGGGCCTAACTGATCAATCAGGCGATACACGGCGCCGGCATTTATCTGCTTAATCTGATCGATATGCCCAGGATTATGCCCTACCGCCATTTTGCACCACTCCAAAAATGTATTTCACACTGCGAAATATTATTATCATCATGGTGTTAGCTTTAGGTAACAGCGTCAACCCTGCAATCAGTGAACCGTGACCAAACCTACAACCAACGCACTTTCTCACCCTTTTCCCAGCCGGTAACTCGCTCATTATAGCGCTGCTCTATCACATGACGGCGCAGTTTCAGAGTCGGGGTCACATCACCGCTCTCAATACTCCACGGTGTTGAGATCACCGCAATACCACTGAGCTTCTCGTGCGGCTCAAGCTGACTGTTAACACTTTCAAGATGCTCTATCAAGGCATGCGTCAGCATCTCTTGCGGCAAAGTCAGTGAGTTCGCCGAAAGCTGAACCAGTGCAACAGGTTGCGGCAGACCACTGCCGATAACACAGAGCTGTTCTATGATCTCAAGCGTAATCAGCTTACCCTCTAGTAATACAGGAGAAACATATTTTCCTTTTTCCGTTTTAAAAATATCCTTCAAACGCCCAGTAATTTTCACAAACCCATCAGCATCAATCTCGCCCAGATCACCGGTATACAGCCATCCCTCTTTTAGACTGAGCGCGGTAGAGATGTCATCGAGATAATACCCAAGCATAACCCCTTCGCTGCGCGTGAGGATTTCGCCCTCTTCTGAGAGCATGATTTCAACCCCTTTTGCCGCATGCCCAATAGAGCCAATTTTATCGGCCTTGAAAGGATAGTTAATCGACCCATACGCCAGATTCTCTGTCATTCCCCACGCTTCGGTAATATTCAGCCCCAAACGCTGATACCAGTGCAACAATGCCGGCGCGACGGGCGCTGAACCACAACCCAGCACTCGGGCTCGGTGTAATCCAAGCTTACGCTGGATAACGTATTTCACCACCGAACTGACAATAGGAATTGCCAGTAAACGCGTCAGTTTTTCTTCAGGCATTTTCTCAGTAATTCGCTGACGAAACGCGCCCCACAAACGCGGCACTGAAATAAAAATCGTTGGGGCGGTGGCTTTAATGTCATCCACAAAAGTATCTAATGATTCAGGGAAGGTAATACTGCACCCGCCGTATAAACTTGCGCCCAGAATATAAACCCGTTCGGTGATGTGTGATAACGGTAGATAGGAGAAGCCGCGATCATTCGGGCTAAGTTGGACAGTTTTCGCCACCGATTTTGCCGCCCAGCCAAAACGTTCGTGGCTGTGCATAACCGCTTTCGGGCGGCCAGTACTGCCCGAGGTATATACCAAAGACATCAGGCTTCCACCTTCAGGTACTGGGTTTTCTTCTAGCGGCAGAAAATCATTGAGTAGCATTTGCCACTGATATTGGCATGTTACGGTCGGATACGGGAATGCAATCCGAATCAAATCAGCAGAGAGCGCCTCTTCAATCTGCTCTGGGTGATCAAGTTTGCCGATAAAAATGGCTTTACTCTCAGAGTGTTCGAGTACGTAGCGGATGGTTTCTGTGTTGGCTGTCGGGTAAATCGGCACACTCACAAAGCCGCCCATCATCATCGCTAAATCAGCAATAAACCACTCCGCACAATTTTTTGATAGCAGAGCAACACGATCCCCTGCGGTAAGGCCCAACCCACGCAGGGCACTAGCCATTACTCGAGCTTGCCGCCCTACCTCTCGCCATGAGTAACAGTGAAACTGTCGATTTACTGGCTGGCGTAGATAAGTTTCATCGGGGCGATGTGCTTCCCAGTAATAGAGCATCTCTAGTGGTTGCTGTTTTAGTATGCTCATGCTTCCCCCAACAAGGTTGTTGTTATGGCCGCGGCAATTTTGCCGTGATTACTTATTGTTATTTAACAATATAGTCACAATTTGCCGACGTAAAGCAGTTTATTAAACGTACACTCTGTAGTTTTCTAGCTGGATCGTATCAAGCAGTGCAAGTGTGCAGTGTATTATGCCTTGTATAAAGAAAGGCCCTGTGAAGAGATGCTAAATACAGGCAGCGAAGAGGTATCAGGATTTCATTGACCACTACAGATAAATCACCTGTATATCTGTATATACATCAGTGGCCACACCCGATCATGGCTATCGGTACGAAAAGGAAAAGGTACGGAAAGAAAAAAACACAAACGCAGAGTAAATATAATCAACTAAAAACAAAAAACCTCTTTTATCTCCATTATGAATAAGATACCACAGAGTATAAAAGAGGGTTTTCAATATATAGTATTGTTTTTATTAGCGTAATGTAAATCGTGGCCCTAGCATACGAAGAAGTACATTATTGCGTAATACCAGATGATGTTTTACAACTGCCGCAACATGCAGCAGTACCATCAGTGCTAAAAAGATGCAGGCAATACGGTGTACCGTAAAAAAGAAATCATTAATCGGCACTGAGCTGATAGGATTGGGTACTTCTATCATCCAAAAAAACAGATAGCTCTCTTTGATCATCAGAAAACCGGAAAAAAACACCATAAACATAGCAAAGTAGATTACAGAGTGTGCCATTTTTGCAATATTTATCTGATTTTTAGGAATGTTGTCTATTTTTAGATCAGGAGAGACACGGAAAAAGCGCCAAATCCATCGAACAAAAAACAATACTGTTCCCACTGTCGCCAGTGATATATTTAAAGTAGAAAGAAAACTGAATACATGTGGTTTTGAATCCACCACTAAATGCATTGCATAACCAGCAAACGTTGCATAAATAATAATAGCCGCCATTATCCAGTGAAGCACTCTACTCAGACGATCATAATATTGTACAGTCATTTTATCTCACACCATTACTCTTTATTCTTAATATTTAACTTTTAAAGAAAAAGCATCTAATTTAAATAAAAATACAGATTATGTCTTATCGATCAACATAATTTCGCTATATCATTGTGGCAACAAACAGATTCGTGAAACTGTAAATTAGAAATACAGCGTATTACTGCGCTTGAATTTCGTCAATTTACTTACAATGATTTATTTTGAATTCAAATAAAAAGTAAAACAGAAAGTACTTATAAAATTCTAAAAAGATAAAAAACACTGCTATTTTATTTGCTTTTTATAAACAACACCGCCTTTCCAGTTTGCTTTTTTAGATAATATCCTATTGAATTTAAAATGAATAAATATAAGCGCTTCGCTGACATATTCAGAAAAAGTTATAAGTAGTCAGGCTTGGCAAGGTTTGCGATAATCGGGTTATATTTTTTCTTAACCGCTTAGGCGATGTATGTTGTACCCAATTAATGAAGTTTTTCAAACCCTACAAGGTGAAGGGGTTTATACCGGTGTGCCGGCAATTTTTGTGCGTTTACAGGGCTGTCCGGTAGAGTGTAGTTGGTGTGATACCAAGCATACTTGGGCATTAGATGCAGATAAGCGCGTGGCTGAAGATCAGGTTATTATGAAAACCGGTGATTCTGATTTGTGGTGCTCATTACAAGCCAGTGATTTATTAGTGCTGTTTAACCAACAAGGTTATACAGCAAAGCATGTGGTTATTACGGGTGGTGAGCCTTGTTTATATGACCTGAGCACACTAACTGCTGCATTAGAGTCTGCCGGTTACCAATGCCAGATTGAAACCAGTGGCACTTACGAGGTGCGTTGCAGTGCTAAAACGTGGGTAACGGTATCACCCAAAGTGGGCATGCGGGGCGGCTGTCAGGTGCGGCCTGATGCCTTGGTGCGAGCTGATGAAATTAAACATCCGGTCGCACGCGAAAGTGATATTGATGCGCTAGATCAGCTGTTAACGCTTATTCCGGCCGACGATAAAAAACGCGAAATCGCGCTGCAACCTATCAGCCAAAAAGCACAGGCAACCGAGTTATGCATGCGCATATGTATTGCCCGTAACTGGCGTTTATCGGTGCAAATGCATAAATATTTGTCTATCGCCTGATTGTTATTGAGTGCTTTATCGCATAACAGTATGGCTTTAATGACAGCAACGTATTGGCTAGATACGCTCTTCTGCCAATACGTTCATTTGTGGCTTGCTGATTAACACTCTCAACCACTAATCAGCAAACAGTGGCAATTATTCTGCGGTCTCACCACGGTACAGGCAACCTGAGGTACAGGTCTCTTTAATCAAAATACCGGAAAGTAGAGATAAGCGGGGTTTAAGCTGCTGCCAGATCCAACGAGCGAGCACTTCACTGGTCGGATTTTCCAGCCCACTGATATCATTTAGGTAGTAGTGGTCAAGCTGATCATAAATAGGCTTAAATGCCTGTTTTATTTCGGCAAAATCAATAACCCAACCGGTATAAGGATCAACTTCTCCGGTCACTTCCACACGCACAGTAAATGAATGCCCGTGCAAACGCCCGCACTTATGCCCTTCCGGAACATGTGGCAGGTGGTGGGCCGCTTCGAACATGAAATCTTTGAACAAAGTGGTTGTCATCACTCTATTCCTATAATGTAGGATGATAAAAAGAGGGTGTGATGGTAGCAGAAAATGCAGGTTCTGTGGTGCTGATTTACCCAGTTATCAGTACCGTGGCATACCTTGTGGAATATGCCACGGTTTTATGACTTCTCTTCGCAATGCCCAAGCAAGGTAATATCAGTCAGACTTAATTTGCTTGGCCAATCGCAGCCCATTTGCAATAACCAGTAAGCTTGCGCCTACATCGGCAAACACCGCCATCCATAAGGTGGCAATACCGACCAATGCCAGCGCAAAAAAGACCGCTTTAATCACCAGAGCCATCACAATATTGGCTTTCAACACATTGGCGGTGCGGCGAGCATGGGTAAACAGATCCGGCAGCTTTTCGAGTTTATCTTCCATCAGGGCTGCACCGGCAGTTTCCAGTGCGGTATCTGATCCGGCAGCGCCCATTGCTATGCCCAAATCAGCCTGTGCCAGCGCGGGAGCATCGTTCACGCCATCACCAATCATGGCGACATGGCCATATTGTGTTTGCAGTGCATGGATGCGAGCCAATTTATCATCCGGTAACAATCCGCCGAGCGCTTGTTCAACGCCGATTTTATTGCCGACCGCCGTGGCAACACTCTGGTGATCACCCGACAGCATCACGGTATGAATCCCCATACTGTTTAGACGCTGGATGACTGCCTGCGCCTCATCGCGGATCTTATCGGCCACGGTAATAATGCCAAGTACCGCCTGTTCAGACATCAGCAGTAACAGACCTTGCCCTTGCGCTTCCTGCTCAGAGAGTTGTGCATCAATGTCTGCAGTCAGCACACCGGTACGTTCCGCCAAACGTCGGCTTCCCAACAGATAACGCTGTCCATCAACAGATCCCTGTACCCCTAGACCGGTCAGCTCCTGAATATTCTGGGCTTGCATGACCGGTACTTGCTGCGCACTTGCCGCATTGAGTACTGCCCGTGCCAGCGGGTGAGTCGAGTGCGCATCAAGTGCCGCAGCCAGCGCCAGTATGTTCTGTTCAGTGAGTATTGAGGCGGCGGGTAATCCGGCCTGTTCAGGCGATTGAGTCTGCAAAGATGTGCGTAACACTGGGCGTAAAATACCAGTGACCTCGGGCTCACCCACAGTCAATGTACCGGTTTTATCAAAAGCGACAGCCTTGATTTTTGCCGCCATCTCAAGAGGCGCGCCCCCCTTCACCAGCATGCCGTGGCGTGCCGCCGATGCCAGCGCACTGACCAGTGTCACCGGTGTGGCAATCACCAAAGCACATGGGCAGGCAATCACCAGCATGACTAACGCGCTATACACTGAAGCTTTCAGTGTCATCAGGCCAAATACTGGTAATAATATGGCCACCAGCACCGCTGCCATTACCACCACAGGGGTATAATATTTGGCAAACTGATCGATGAAGCGCTGTGTCGGTGCTTTGCTGGCCTGCGCATCCCGTACGGTACTGATAATGCGGGCCAATACACTGCTGCTGGCGCTGGCGGTAGTACATACCTCAACCACACCATCACCGTTAATACTGCCTGCAAATACCGTCGCGCCAATCTCTTTACTTACCGGTAGGCTTTCGCCGGTGATCGGTGCTTCATTAAAATGGCTGACACCGCGACTAATCTGGCCATCAAGCGGCACCCGTTCACCGGGGCGCACACGTACGGTGCTGCCAATCACAACCTCTGCCACGGCCACTTCCTGCCATACTTCGGCGCTGTTACGCACCCACGCGGTTTCTGGTGCCAGTGCCATCAGCGCTTTCACCGCTTCTCCGGCACGGGTCAGCGACATATCTTCCAGTTTTTCTGCTACCGCAAACAAGAACAA